>JBATMT010000116.1:0-3275 GCA_049289975.1 Paracoccaceae bacterium
TCGGTCACGACCTCGATCCGCGTGGCGCGTGAAACCTTTGCCTCGCCCCGGACCCGGTAGCCTACTGTTTGCCCGACACTTTCCCCCAGTGTCTCGGCCATCCGCTCGGCCGCCGCCCGTGCCGCCAGCCTGCGCGGCTCCAGCATCAGGATGCGGCCCTGCACCAGCCCCGCCGCCAGCATCGCCAGAGGCACGCGTGTGGTCTTGCCTGCACCCGGCGGCGCTTGCAGCACGGCGCGACCTTCGGTCCTGAGCGCGTCAATCAGGGCGGGAAGGATCGGATCGATAGGCAGGGCAGAAGCAGCGCACATGCCTCCTTATCGCCGGATCATGCGGCCTTTGCCATAGAGCGTATCCATCGAAATCTCGGTCACATGAACCATGCCGTTTCCGGCATCCTCATAGGTGAGCTGAAACGGAAACCGGGATTTCTCGGCCATATCGTCGGCCGAAAAGCCTTTCAGCCGCCGGTATTCCCCGGCACAGGTGATGGTGTCACCTTTGGCGGCCGGCGCGCCAAGCACGACCTGACTGCGACGGCGACCGTCGAACAGCACCAGCTTCAGGTTGCAGGCCTCTGCCGCCGGCACATCGCGGACCACGGCGAAAAGCGCGGTCAGCGGATCGACCGTCCCGCCCTGCGATGAGGGTGCAATCTCCTCGACCCGCTGCGGGCGTGGCGGATTGTAACTTTTCACCTGCGGCACGCCGGATTTATAGGCCATTACCGCCTCGGACTTGCGTTTGCCGGTATCGGCCTTTTCGGTATAGCGTGACGGCGTGTAGCGTCCGTCGGTGGTTCTGCCTGCAACGCTTGCGTCATAGCGGATCTTCTTCAGAAACCCCAATATGCCCGAGCTTTTCAGGACGCCGGTCGCAGCATAGGACTTGCCTTCAACTGCGCCGCTCAGCGAAAGCGTGGCAGCCGAGATGCCCCGGATCGAGACATCGAAAATCGCGCTGTTCTTCTGGTCGGCCAACACCGGCGTGGCAATCATCAAAAGCCCTGCGGCAATTGCAGGCAGGCTGCGGAAATCGAGCGTCATGGGGCCCCCTTGGCGCATTAATCGGTTACAGGCACTGGACATGAGGGGGGCGGAAAAGGCAAGAAACCCCGGCGTGATCGGCCTGTGATAGGGCGGATAGACGCGCGGGATCTTGCCGGGCGGGTAACGGAATGCGTGAAGAGCTGGCCGAAAAACTTCTGGCAGGCGACCGCCGGGCACTCGCAAGGGCGATCACTCTGGTCGAAAGCATCCGTGCCGATCACCGTGCAGACGCCGGTCGGCTTCTGGACCGCGTTGGCCAATCGGGCAGACAGGCGCTCAGGATCGGTCTGTCCGGAACGCCCGGCGTCGGGAAGTCCAGTTTCATCGAAGCTTTCGGAATGTTTCTCACCGGCAAGGGCCTCAAGGTCGCCGTGCTTGCCGTCGACCCGTCCTCGGCGCGCTCTGGTGGTTCGATACTCGGCGACAAGACGCGCATGGAGCGTCTCAGCCGCGATCCGCTGGCCTTCATCCGCCCCTCACCAAGTCAGGCACATCTTGGCGGCGTCGCACGCCGCACCCGCGAAGCGATTGCCCTGTGCGAGGCTTCAGGTTTTGACATTGTGCTGATCGAAACCGTGGGCGTTGGCCAGTCCGAGACCTTGGTGGCCGAAATGGTGGACCTGTTCGTCTTGCTTCTTGCGCCCGCCGGAGGCGACGAATTGCAGGGCGTCAAGCGCGGCATCATGGAGATGGCCGACCTGATCCTTGTCAACAAGGCCGATGGCGAACTGTTGCCCGCGGCTATCCGGACCTGCGCGGACTATGCCGGGGCACTCCGCTTGCTGCGCAAACGCTCGCAAGACCCTGAGGGCTTCCCAAAGGCAATGACGGTGTCAGCAATAGAGGGTCGCGGCCTTACCGACGCCTGGTCCGAGATCGAGACGCTGATCCGCTGGCGCCGCGAGAACGGCGTCTTTGCCACGCGCCGTGCCGAACAGGCGCGCCACTGGTTCGAGGAGGAGGTCCGTCAGGGACTTCTCGCGCGGCTGACCGCTGACAGCAGCGTGCGTCACAGGATGCAAAAGCTTGGAGCGGAGGTGGAGGCTGGCCTTTCGCCCACTGAAGCTGCGCAACGGATGCTTGCGTCTTTGGGTGGTGTCTAGAGCGACACAGGCAGATACCTTGGGATGGGTTTTCAAAATACTTTCAAGGTTTTGGCTCCCGGAGCTAGATCAAAACCCTTCGATCAGAACCGGTGGATGACCGCGAAGTGTCCGCCATTTTCGACAGTGCGACAGCCACTCCGACCTTGATCAGCCCGCGTCCGAAAGCCGAACGGGTTGGCCATGCGGCGTCGACAGATACGCCTTTTCCCACATCTGCCTGACCCGAAGCGCCTCGCCTGTTTCCGCAAGGCCGCGGTCGTTCAGGAACGCCTCGAGCGTCTCCAGCCACGCATTGAAATAGTCCGCGCCGCCATCCAGCGCCCGCTCCGCCCCGTGGCGCTTCAGCGTAGCGCCGAATGCGACCGTCCAGTCGTGCCAACTGAAATGTCCCGCGTCCGACAATGCCACGGTCAGCGCGAATATCTGCGCCTGCCAAGGATCGTCGAACTGTGAAGGGGCCGGGGTCGCGCTCATGCCCTCTCCAGATAGCTTTCCCAAAGGTCCGCAGTAACCTCATCGCCGGGATTTTCGGGGGCGTCCCACAAGTCAGCGGCGCTGAACGTCACCGTGTAAAGCGGCTCGGCGCCTTCACCCAGACCATGAGCGTTCTTGTCCGCAAACACATGCGCCCCGTGTGACAGGCTGATACGCCCAACCTTGCCCGACGCATAAAGCGGCAAGCGGATATGGCCGCCCGGCACGAAGGCGTTCTCTGGCACGGCACGGGTGCGCACCCTGTCACCCGGCTTGAAGGCAGGCGCCGCTCCGGGTCGCGTATAGGGAGACCCGCGAGACAGAATGCCCGCTACCCGCTCGGCGGTCAGCGCCCTTGGCGAAAGGGGCGCAGGGTCAACACGACCCGCCGCAAGCTCTTCACGGCTCACCAGCCCCTTTTCCACCAACAGGTCCGCCAACGCGGCAATCCATTTTTCGTAATAGCTGAGCCGCGCATACTCCGGCAGTTCCTCGCGCACATGGCGCGACCGGTCGATTGACCAAGCCCCGAGCGCACCCGCAGCCAGCGTCAGGCCCAGAGCGCCCCGGTGCCACGGTGCGTCATAGGGCGCGATCCCGTCTGGCGTCGGTTTCACCGGGCCGTCCCCCGTGCGCCCGCCCATGT
>JBATMT010000117.1:0-6145 GCA_049289975.1 Paracoccaceae bacterium
GTCCGGCGGTGCCGGCTTTGTTCACTCTGGTGGATGAATGAGGGCAATGGGTCCAATCGAGGCATCCCCGGCTGTGCCGGTGCTGCCGGGGCGTCTGTCTCGCCGCCGCCTTCGGGCGGTCGGCTCGGGATGCCTCCGACGGGGATATTTCGGAGCAGAAAATGGGGGTGCGGTGTGAGCGCTGCGCGGACCTATCTGGACTGGAACGCGACGGCGCCACTGCGGCCCGAAGCACGTGAGGCGGTTGTTGCGGCGCTGGATCTGGTCGGCAACCCGTCATCGGTTCATGCCGAGGGGCGCGCTGCCAGGATGCTGATCGAGCGTGCGCGGGCGCAGGTGGCGTCTTTGGTCGGGTGCAAGGCTGGCGAGGTTGTGTTCACCTCAGGCGCAACCGAGGCGGCGGGCGTTCTGGCGGGTTACGACAGGGTTTTGGTCGATCCGACGGCGCATGACTGCCTGATGGCACATGAGCGTGCCGGCGACGGACGCACGGTACGGGCCATCGGGCTGGCCAACAGCGAAACGGGCGTGATTCAGGAGGCCGCTGCCGGAGACGGGGCGTTGCTTCTTGATGTGGTGCAGGCCGTGGGGCGGGTGCCTTTTGTGTTTGGCTGGTCGGGCGCGGATTTCGCGATTGTGTCGGCGCACAAGCTTGGTGGGCCGAAAGGCGTGGGCGCGCTGATCGTCAAGGATGGTGTTGATATTGCAAGCCTGCGCAAGGGCGGCGGGCAGGAACAGGGCCGGCGCTCGGGTACCGAGAATGTGGCCGGTATCGCCGGGTTTGGCGCGGCGGCGGCGGCGGCTGAACGCGACCTGAACGACGGTGTCTGGGAGAGGGTTCGCGCTGTGCGTGACCGGCTGGAGGCGCGGCTTGTGGCTGACTGCGCAGGAATAGCGATTGCCGGGGCTGGAATGACCCGCTTGCCGAACACATCTTCCATTGTATCGCCGGGTTGGAAAGGCGAAACGCAGGTCATGCAGATGGACCTTGCCGGGTTTGCAGTTTCGGCGGGTTCGGCCTGTTCTTCGGGCAAGGTTCGGCCAAGCCGGGTCCTGAAGGCGATGGGGTATGATGATGTGGCTGCGGCCTCGGCGATCCGCATTTCGCTGGGACCGACGACCACAGACGACGATGTGATGCGCTTTGCCGATGTCTGGCTGGCGCATCGGACGAAATTCCGCGCGCGGGCGGCTTGAGAGAGGCCGCAGAGATTTTGGAAGAGGAACGCAAGATGGCACTCGACACCGATCAGGTACAACTGGACGTGCGCGAAGGTGTGGACCGCGAAACGGTCGAAACCGTCCAGAACATGGGCGCCTACAAATATGGATGGGAAACCGAGATCGAGACCGAGTACGCGCCCATTGGCGTGAACGAGGAAATCGTGCGGCTGATCTCGTCCAAGAACGGCGAGCCGGAGTGGATGACCGAGTGGCGGTTGCAGGCGTTCAAGCGCTGGCAGGGCATGGAAGAGCCGCGTTGGGCGATGCTGAACTACCCGGAAATCGACTATCAGGACCAGTATTACTACGCCAAGCCCAAGAGCATGGCCGAAAAGCCGAAGTCTTTGGATGACGTGGACCCGAAGCTTCTGGCAACTTACGCGAAGCTTGGTATCCCTCTGAAAGAACAGATGATTCTTGCAGGTGTCGAAGGTGCCGAAGGCGCGCCTTCGGAAGCGCGCAAGGTTGCGGTGGATGCGGTTTTCGACAGCGTTTCGCTCGGGACCACCTTCAAGGCGGAACTGGCGAAGGCCGGGGTGATCTTCTGTTCGATCTCGGAAGCGATCCGTGAACATCCCGAACTGGTGCGCAAATACCTTGGTTCGGTGGTGCCGCAGTCGGACAACTTCTTTGCGACGCTGAACAGCGCGGTCTTTTCGGACGGCACCTTCGTCTACATCCCCGAAGGCGTGCGCTGCCCAATGGAGCTTTCGACCTATTTCCGCATCAACGCGGAAAATACCGGGCAGTTCGAGCGGACGCTGATCATCGCCGACAAGGGCAGCTATGTCAGCTATCTCGAGGGCTGCACCGCGCCGAAACGCGACACGGCACAGTTGCACGCGGCCGTCGTGGAACTGGTGATCCTTGAGGATGCCGAGATCAAGTATTCGACCGTGCAGAACTGGTATCCGGGCGACGAAGAAGGCCGGGGCGGCATCTACAACTTTGTGACCAAGCGCGCCGATTGCCGGGGCGACCGGGCCAAGGTGATGTGGACTCAGGTCGAGACCGGATCGGCGATCACCTGGAAATACCCGTCGTGCATCCTGCGCGGCGACGAGTCCCAGGGTGAGTTCTATTCGATCGCCATTGCCAACAACATGCAGCAGGCGGACACCGGGACCAAGATGATCCATCTTGGCAAGAACACCCGTTCGCGCATTGTTTCAAAAGGGATTTCTGCCGGCAAGGCACAGAACACCTACCGTGGTCTGGTGACGATGCACCCCAAGGCCAAGAACAGCCGCAACTATACCCAGTGCGACAGTCTGCTGATTGGCGACAAGTGTGGGGCTCACACGGTTCCCTATATCGAGGTGAAGAACAATTCCTCGCGGGTCGAGCATGAGGCGACCACATCGAAGGTCGATGACGACCAGCTTTTCTATTGCCGTTCACGCGGGATGGACGAGGAAGAAGCGGTGGCACTGGTCGTGAACGGCTTCTGCCGTGAGGTGCTTCAGGCGCTGCCGATGGAATTCGCCATGGAGGCGCAGAGCCTTGTGGCGATCAGCCTCGAGGGGAGCGTCGGCTAAGTGGCGAGTGTGGTTGCGGTCATCGGCGATCACGGCTGGCTTTTGGCCGGACCGCATCCGCGTGCGGCAGCGCCATCGGTGATTGACTTGGCATGACTGACTCTTTGGCAAATATCTGGCACGTCGGCGCGATGCACGGCAGGCTGCGCGTGGTCGATGTGGGCGCGAACCCCATCGAGGGCGATGCTCCGTACATGAGTTTGCTTGAGCGCGGTTTTGCGACCGTGACCGGGTTCGAGCCGCAACCACAGGCGCTTGCAGAACTGGTTGCCGTCAAGGGCGAGGCGGAAGATTACCTGCCGCATGCCATTGGCGCAGGTCGCGCGGAGCGGCTGAACCTTTACAGGCAGTCGGGATTTTCGTCGCTGTTCGAGATCGACCCGAAAGTGGCTGCCTTTCTGGGGTTTGGCAAAGGGACGCGGGCTACGGGCAACGTCGATCTGACGACGCAAAGGCTTGACGATGTCGTCGCGCCGGGGAGCGTGGATTTTCTGAAGATCGACGTGCAAGGTTCTGAACTGGCAGTAATTTCAAACGCCACAAAGGCGCTGTCGCAAGCGGTTCTGTTGCAGGTGGAGGTTCGGTTTCTGCCGCTGTATCAGGGTGAGCCATCCTTTGGGGTGCTGGAGCATGAACTTCACCGGCAAGGCTTCTTCCTGCACGATTTCGCCTTCCTGAAGCGTTCGGCGTTGCCGGGTGCGCATGGGCGGATGCTGCGGCGCAAGGCGTTCCGGCAGGTTATCGATGGCGATGCCTATTTCGTGCGCGACCTGACCCGCGCCGAGGCCATGACGGATGCGCAGGTCTGGCGTCTGGCGATGCTTGCTGAAGGGGTGATGATGAACCCGAGCCTTGTTCTGTTCTGTCTCGACCTGCTTGCAGAGCGAGGCGCGATCGCTCCGGCAGTTGCCGACGGTTATGTGGCGGCTTTGCCGGTGGATTTGCTGCGATGAAGAAGATGCGCGCCGCTGCGGCGATCCGGACGAACAAATGGACCGACGAGGAACGGCGACTGCTGGCGGTTCTGCAGCCGGTCTTTGGCAGGGACATCTATGTCGTGTTCCATGATCGGCCCGATGATTTGACCTTGCCGGTGCCGGTGGTCGACATCTCGTCGGCATGGGTTGAAAGTCGGAGTTTGACGGTGGTGCCGGACTGGGGCTGGCGCTGTGGCGACTACTTCTATTATGCGCTGCGGTCTGCGGTACCAGAGTATGACCAATACTGGCTGATCGAGCCGGACGTCTATTTTACCGGCCCCGCGCAGAGTTTCTTTGCGGCCTTCAAAGACGCACCCGAGGATGTGTTGGGCTATAAGTTTGGCCCGTACGGGCGCGACATCCGCTTTGCGCGCGGACTGCCGGGCGTAGCGCATTACCGGTCGATCTTTGCGATGACGCGGCTTTCCGGACGGGCTGTTGACCGGCTTTTTCTGCAAAGGCAGAAGCTGTCGCAGCAGACGGTTCGGACCCCGACCTATCCCAATGACGAGATCTTCGTGTGCAGCATGGCGGCGAAGGACGAAAAACTGTCTTGTGGGCAATTGGAGACATATGCGCCGGACTGGTTCGCCGGGGTACAGTTTGCGACCGATCCTGACCTGTTGATCGACGAGGTCGCGGCCGACTGTCCCGAGGGCCGGGTCCTTCATCCGGTCAGGAGCAAGGATGCGTTCAAGAAGGCGGTAGCCAAGCGACTGAGCGGCAATGCCAGCATTGCGATAAAGTTGCGCAAGTCATTGGATTGTCTGAGTTTGACTGATCTTACCGAGATAGGCGACATGGCCTCGGCAGAGATACATTCGACCTTGAACCGTCTCTATCTGAAAAGTGTCCGCCATGGGCGCCGTACCACGGGGCGGAAATGACCGATTTTGCGCCTCTCCCGTCACTCGACCGCAGATTGTGGCAAGCCGTGGGCAGGTCTGCCGCAATGATTCCTCACGTTGGCACACACTTCCGCCGCGAATCCCCGTCATACGCAAGCCAAGATGAACGGCGGGGTAAGACGGATGGCTATGGACCAGAAGGCGGCATTTGCGGATCGGTTGAACCGGATCAAGTCCGGGCAACAGTTCGAGCATGCCGATCTGGTGGGCTATCAGACGCAGGTTGCCTACAAGAAAATTCATGGCGACAAGGGCCGCAAGCCGAAGCGGACGCCTGTCGAGAAGCTGATGGTGCTGGTCGCGTTCCTGTCGGGCGTATCGGCCGTGCTGCTCGGACGGCTCGCCTATTTCCATCTGTCGAAGATTTCCGGTCTGCCGGAAGCATTCTACGACCTGCAAGGCCGCGGCATGGCGCTGTTTGCGCTGGTGCTGGCTGGCATATTGATCGTGATCTTCGGGCTTTCGACACGGACCCGACTGCAATCGCTGGCCCTTGGCTGCGCGTTGATGCACTTCGGCGAAGCTGCAGCGGCATCGACAGCACCGCAGCTTTGGGCCGAGATGTTCTCGCCCGAGTATGTGGCAGAAGTTTCCGGCGCGGTAGCTGGCGCCGACACAGCCGTCCACGGCTAAACAACCCATCACCTGAAACCCCTGCGGTCCTGGCCTTCGGCCACTGGGCCGCCTTTGGCATTTGAACGAGGAAACCATGCTTGAAATCAAAAACCTGCACGTCAAACTTGAGGCGGAAGACAAGCCCATCCTGAAAGGCGTGGACCTGAAAATCAGCGCGGGCGAAGTGCATGCGATCATGGGCCCGAACGGATCGGGCAAGTCGACACTGTCTTACGTGCTGTCGGGCCGCGACGGCTATGAAGTGACCGATGGGCAGGCGCTTCTGGAAGGCGAAGATCTTTTGGCAATGGAACCGGAAGAACGTGCCGCAGCCGGGCTCTTTCTGGCGTTCCAGTATCCGGTCGAAATTCCGGGCGTCGGCAACATGACCTTCCTGCGCACTGCGGTGAACGCCCAGCGCAAGGCGCGCGGCGAGGACGAACTGAGCGCGGGCGAATTCCTGAAGATCATCCGTGAAAAGGCCAAGACGTTGAAGATCGACGCCGAGATGATGAAGCGTCCGGTGAATGTGGGCTTTTCGGGCGGCGAGAAGAAGCGCAACGAAATCCTGCAAATGGCGATGCTCGAACCGAAGATGTGCATTCTCGACGAGACGGACTCGGGTCTTGATGTCGATGCGATGAAACTGGTGGCCGACGGCGTCAACGCGCTGCGCGATGCGGGGCGTTCGTTCCTTGTGATCACCCACTATCAGCGACTTCTGGACCATATCAAACCGGACGTGGTGCATATCATGGCGGCGGGTCGGATCATCAAATCCGGTGGGCCGGAACTGGCGCTGGAAGTCGAAGCCAACGGTTACGCCGATATTCTGGCCGAGGTCTGAGACATGGCACAGGTGCAACGGAAAGATGCCGGT
>JBATMT010000118.1:0-2571 GCA_049289975.1 Paracoccaceae bacterium
TGAAGCCACAGCGAGAGATAGCGCTGGCTGCCCTTCTTCAGAGCGTCCATCGCCAGCCCTTGCAAACTGGCATCCTCGCCGTAGATGTAGTCCTCGTATTGCTCGCGCTGCGCATCGGTCATCGCCAGCGACACCACGCTCTCCTCATAGCTGGGCATGGCATAGCCCAGATCGGCCACCTTGACAAAGATGACCTGGTTGAGCAGCCCGGTCTCTGAAGCAATCACCGCCGGCGACAGCCCCGGCAATTCCTTGACCACAGTGCGCGAGCGTTTGAGCGCCGAGAACGCCCCGCTCTCCTCGTCTTCATGTCTTTGCGGCCCCTTCTTCTCATAACGCGTGACTTGCAACACGCCAAACTTCTCGGCCCAGCGCTGTGACGCGCCAAAGTCGAAGTGCTGGCGGGTGACCGCCGACAGGCGGTGCGCCATGTAGAAGATACTGGTGCTGCGACCCCCGAAGAATGTCCCGGTCAGATCAAGCGTGTATTTGCACGCCCGGCTGATCCGGTGCGCGGCCACCGACCTGTCCGTGTCCTTGGCCTTGAACTGATGGGCCTCGTCTTTGATGCAGCACTTGAAAAAGTGGCGCAGCTTGCGGCTCACGATCTCCGCGATGGAAACCCGCCGAAACCCCACCTTCTCCTCCGCCGCCATCACCGGCGTCCAGTCAGGGTCGCCGTAGCGCAGCATGTTGAGATAACTGCCCGTCCCCTGACCCATTGTGTATAACGGGGCCAGCGATGGCCTCACCCCCCACACGCCTTTGCCGGCCTTGCCGTCCTCGGCCCGATGCGGCAGACGCGACTCGCGCCGCCAGATCGCGCTGTCCTCGTATCGGGCCAGCGTGTGGCCCGTGACCGTCTCCTCGCTCACCCGAGGCTGCTGGTTGAGCCACGCCCACGACTGAGCATCGTTGGTCAGCGCCACAGCAGCCTCCTTCTCGCCCGGCATCTTGCGCTTGATCACCTCGCCCGTCTCCGGGTCGGCCAGATACTCGCTGACGACGGCCTTGTCGTTTGCCTTGCCGTAAACGCGCTTGACGATGGCCGAGGCGTTCCAGCCGCTCCCAAGACCGGCGCGGGTGGTTGACACCACCGCCACCGCCTTGTCACCCAGCCGTCCCGCCTCATACTCCCGCGCAAAGTCAAAGATGCTATACGGCGGCAGCGCCTTGCGCTTGCCGTCCATGTCCCCGGTATCCCCGGTCTCGCCATCCTCATCCTTGTCCGGCGCATACGAACCGCGCTCCACGCAGTTGACCACCCGCGCCACCGCGCCCGGCACGGCCCGCTCGATCTCCGCCGCCCACTTCCGCACCAGATGCGGCGGGCAGATCACGATGGCCGGCCACGCCCTGAGCAATGCCAGGATGCTGGCTCCCATCACGGTTTTGCCCGTCCCCATCTCCGCGTTGAGCAGACACTGCCCCTCGCGGCGCATGGCTCTGGCGCTGGCGATGGCGACGTGTTTTTGGGTGGGCAGCAAACCGCCCACGCTGCGACCGGGCAGGCGCATGTTCAGCGCCAGACCGTTCACCACGCTCATCTCCGCCCCGGTCGGCTGCATGTCGTATCCAGGGATGTGCAGACCCACGATGCTCCCGGCCAGCTGGTCGCCGTATTCGCGCATAAACGCGCCCAGCGCCGTCTGATCCGAGATTTCGGTCAGTTCGCCCCCGGCGTTCATCACCGCCACCGTCGTCACAAACTTGTCGCGGGTGGTGGTCGCGGTCTCGTTGCTCTCTTCGTCTTTCACGGACGAGACCACATCCTGATGCTTGACCACCCGCCCCTTGACCAGCACGGTTTCCTGTTCACTGGTGTCTGGGTTTGTCCTGGTCAATCTCTGGATGCCCATCAGCCCGGAGGCCATCAGCATGGCCACATGCCCCTTTTTGAGGGGCATGGCCGGGCGCATGGTCGCGCCCTTGCTCTGGCTCAGCGCGTCATGCCAGGCTGGGTTTGCGCGCAACACGCCGCGCTGGGCGGCCTCGGCCACCACCTCGGCCTCATCCCAGGTATGGCGGCGAAACATGACCGGGCGGCCATCCGCGTCCTTCTCAGGCGCGGGAGGCAGCTCATACAGGGCTGAGGCTTGCATCGTCAGCTCCGGCAGCGCCCCCGGCTCAAGCAGGGACAGGCGAAACAGCGCGTCCACTTCCTCCTGCGAGGGGGTGACCACGCGAACACCGCCCTTCCTGCGCCCAAACACCACGATCTGGCTGAAATCCTTGAATTCTTCCTCTGGAAAGCGATACACCCGAATGTCCTCAAAGCGGGCCGCGATAAAGCGGCTCACTTTTTTGTCCAGCCGCCGCTGGGGGATGATGTAGACCATCACCCCGCCCGGCAGCAGGGTATAGACGCTGTCCTCAAGAAATCCAAGCTCCACCCGGCGACCCTCGGTCGCGTCGTCGTCATACGGCGGGTTGAGAAACAACATCGAGATGCTGTTCCTGCCCACCCTGCACCACTGCCACGCGCATGCGTAGGTCTTGCTCAGAACCCGGGCCGCTTCCGCCGCCCGCTCCAAACTCAGCTCCGCCCCCCACGTCTCTGTGATGCCCGTC
>JBATMT010000119.1:0-4756 GCA_049289975.1 Paracoccaceae bacterium
CGACAGGGCTTGCGGAGGGGGCGCGCACCTCCATGTCCTGAACGCTGAGTTCAGCCACAAGGCGGTCGATCGAGACACGCTCGCGGTCTTGCTGAAAGGCGGTGACGAGCGATGCAGCCATGACGGAGCCGACCCCGTCGATGGACAGAAGGTCCGCCCATTCCGGTCCCTCGCCGATGCGGGCGGCGGTGATGGCGGTCTCAAAGGCGGACCAACTGCGGTAGTGGCGGGCGAGAAGGTTGGCGGCGCTTTCGCCGACATGGCGCAGGCCAAGGGCGAAGATCAGGCGGTTAAGCGGGATTTTCCGTTTGTCCTCAATGGCCTGAAAGAGGTTCGTGACGGATCGTTCGCCAAAGCCGTCGCGGTTCTTGAGTTTGGTCACGTTGGCCGCGTCGCGGGCGGCGAGTGTGAAGATGTCGGCGGGTTCCTTGACGGCAAGCTGATCGTCGGCGAAGAACATCTCGATCTGCTTTGCACCAAGACCGTCGATGTCGAAAGCTGCTCGGCTGACGAAATGTTTCAACTTCTCAACAGCTTGCGCGGGGCAAATGATGCCGCCGGTGCAGCGGCGGACGGCGTCGCCCTCTTCGCGGACGGCGTCGGAGCCACATTCGGGGCAGAGGTGCGGGAAGGCGTAGGGGGCAGACCCGGCTGGGCGCTTGGCAAGATCGGTGTCAGCGATCTTGGGGATCACGTCACCAGCGCGGTAGACCTGTACCCAGTCGCCGATGCGGATGTCCTTGCCGTCGCGGATCGGGTTGCCGCGCGCGTCGCGTCCGGCGATGTAATCTTCGTTGTGGAGCGTGGCGTTTGACACGACAACACCGCCCACGGTCACAGGTGTCAGGCGGGCAACGGGCGAAAGCGCGCCGGTGCGGCCGACCTGAATGTCAATCGCTTCGAGCCGGGTCCAGGCCAGTTGAGCGGGAAACTTGTGGGCGATGGCCCAGCGGGGCGTGGTGGAGCGAAAGCCGAGGCGGGCCTGGAGGGCGAGATCGTTGACCTTGTAGACGACGCCGTCGATGTCATAGCCAAGCGTGGCGCGGCCCTGCTCGATCTCGCGGTAGACGGCGAGAAGATCCATCGCGCTGTGGCAAAGGCGGGTCAAAGGGTTGGTCTGAAAGCCAAGCTCGTGCAGGCGGGCGATGGCGTCGATCTGGGTTTTCGCAAGCGGTGCGCTGAGTTCGCCCCAGGAATAGGCAAAGAAGCGCAGCGGGCGGCGGGCGGTGATCGTGGGATCAAGCTGGCGCAGACTGCCCGCAGCGGCGTTGCGGGGGTTGGCAAAAAGCTTGCCGCCTGCCTCGGCCTGACGGCGGTTCAGGTCGGCGAAATGTTCGTGGCTCATGTAGATTTCACCGCGCACCTCAAGCACGTCGGGCGCGCCGGCAAGCTCGGTCGGGATATCGCTGACGGTGCGGGCGTTTTCGGTGACATTCTCGCCTGTTTCGCCATCGCCCCGGGTGGCGGCCTGCACCAGACGTCCCTTCTCATAGCGCAGCGACAGGGACAGGCCGTCTATCTTGGGTTCGGCTGTGATGGCTATGGGCGCATCAGCGGACAGATTCAGGAACGAGCGCACGCGGTCGATGAAATCGCCCACGTCGCTGTCCTCGAACGCATTTTCAAGGCTGAGCATGCGGACGGCGTGGCGGACCTTGGCGAAGGTTTCCGAAGGTGCGGCGCCGACTTCGGCCGTGGGGCTGCCTTCGGCGGCAAGTGTGGGGAAGCGCGCCTCGATCGCTGCGAGTCTGCGCTTCAGACGATCATAGTCATCATCAGAAATATCGGGGGCATCTTCGGTGTGATAGGCACGGTTGGCAGCTGCAACGGCGTCGGCCAGACGCTGCCATTCGGCGGCGGCCTGACCTTGGGTGAGGCTTTCAACGTCTGCCTCGGTGGCAGGTTGTGCTGTTTGATCGGCCATCAGACACCCCGGACATGATCTGCGCCCCGAGTGTTAGGCAAGGCTCGCGCCAAGGTCCAGTGGTTCGCTGGCCTTGGCGCTGGATGAGCGATGGTCAGGCGTTGACCGAGAACTTCCGGCCGTAGTCGGTATGCTGGGGATCGCGGATCACATAGCCCCTGCCCCACACGGTCTCGATGTAGTTTTCGCCGCCGGTGGCTTCTGACAGTTTCTTGCGAAGCTTGCAGATGAACACGTCGATGATCTTGAGTTCAGGTTCGTCCATACCGCCATAAAGGTGGTTCAGGAACATCTCCTTGGTCAGCGTCGTGCCCTTTCTGAGGCTGAGCAGTTCCAGCATCTGATATTCCTTGCCGGTCAGGTGAACGGCCTTTTCCTCGACCATGACGGTCTTGGCATCAAGGTTCACGTCGATCTTGCCGATGCGGATCATCGACTGGGCGTGACCCTTGGAGCGGCGGATGATCGCGTGGATGCGCGCCACCAGTTCTTCGCGGTGGAAGGGTTTGGTCAAATAGTCATCGGCGCCAAAGCCGAAGCCTTTGATCTTGTTCTCGGTATCGTCGGACCCGGACAGGATCAGGATCGGCGTTTCCACCTTGGCCAGCCGCAACTGGCGCAGCACTTCGTGGCCGTTCATGTCGGGCAGGTTCAGATCCAGAAGGATCAGGTCATAGTCATAGAGCTTGGCGAGATCGACCCCCTCCTCACCCAGATCGGTGCAGTAGACGTTCAGGTTCGCGTGGGTCAGCATGAGTTCAATGCTGCGCGAGGTGGTTGGGTCATCTTCGACCAGGAGGATTCGCATGGCCGTTCTCCAGGTTAATATCTTTCTTGCATGTAAGGTCGCCCAGATTAGTTAACGGCACGTTACCGGATTCTTATACATGACAAATACAACCTAAGGTAGTCTTAATTTTTGAATTGCCGTGACTTTCAGCCCCTTTGTGCCGTGCATCTCGATCGCGCTGCGCCAAAGGTCGAATTCCTCGGCTGAAAGGTCGTAGCGTTGCAACGCCTCGTCGAGATCAAGCAGGCCGGTCGCGACTGCTGCGACCACACGTTCCTTGCGACTTGCCACCCAGCGGCGGGTTTCGGGCGGCGGCAGGTCTGCCCGTGTCATGCGCGTACCATTTGCGAGCCGCACGATGCGCGGGCCGTCAACCTTCTTCAAAAACATGGCTTAACCTTCAATTCCTCACGTTCACCCGCGACAGAAGCTGAAGCCATTGATTTAACAGGCGATGAAACGTGGCCTTGTGAGTGTCCGCAATTTTCCTATATTCCAGCGGATCTCTGACCCTTGTGACCAGACCGGACCCGATGCGCGATCTGCCCCTGAATTCGCTAGGCCTGCCCAAGGCCCCCGCCGATACGCGGGTCGTCGTTGCCATGTCTGGCGGCGTTGATTCCTCGGTCGTGGCGGCGATGCTGAAGGACGAGGGTTATGACGTGGTGGGCGTCACGCTGCAGCTTTATGACCACGGCGCGGCGTTGGCGAAGAAGGGTGCATGCTGCGCGGGGCAAGATATCCATGACGCGCGGCGGGTCGCCGAGGCGATGGGCTTTCCGCATTATGTGCTGGATTACGAGAACATGTTCCGCGAGGCGGTGATCGAGGAGTTCGCTGACGCCTACCTGGCAGGGGCGACGCCGGTGCCGTGCATTCGCTGCAACGAGCGGGTGAAGTTCAAGGATCTGCTGGCGACCGCCAAGGATCTGGACGCCGACTGCATGGCGACGGGGCATTATATCCAGCGCAAGATGGGTGCGGCGGGGCCGGAGCTGCATTGCGCGGCGGATGCGAACCGCGATCAGAGTTATTTCCTGTTCTCGACCACGGCGGAGCAACTGGCGTTCTTGCGGTTTACTCTGGGCCATCTGCCGTCCAAGGCGGAAACAAGGGCGTTGGCGGCGAAGTACGGGCTGTCGGTGGCGGACAAGCCGGACAGTCAGGACATCTGTTTCGTGCCGAACGGCAACTATGCGAGTGTGATCGAGAAGTTGCGGCCCGGTGCTGCGGACCCCGGCGAGATCGTCGATCTGGACGGCAACGTGCTGGGCGGCCATCGCGGGGTGATCCACTATACGATCGGGCAGCGGCGCGGGCTTGGGATCGGCGGGACGGGTGATCCGCTTTATGTGATCAAGCTCGATCCGGCCAACCGTCAGGTGATCGTGGGGCCGAAAGAGGCGCTGGCGACGCGGACGGTGCCGATCCGTGAGATCAACTGGCTGGCGGATGCGCCGCTGGAGAGCCGGGCGGAATGGCAGGTCGGCGTGAAGATCCGCTCGACCCGGCCGCCGCGTCCGGCGGTGATCCGGCCGCTGTCGGCGACCGAGGCGGTGGTAGAGCTTCTGGACCCTGAAGACGGGGTCAGCCCCGGTCAGGCCTGCGTCTTCTATGAGGCAGGCGAGGACGGGCCAGCGGCGGGGATAACGGGCCGCATTCTGGGCGGTGGCTGGATATGGAAAGGCCGCTGAGGGCGGTTTTTTCAGGCGGTCCAGATCTGGACGCTTTGCGAAATCGTTTCAAGTCAAATGGTTATGAAAATCCGTTAAGCGGATTTTAACTGCTTTGGCCGGTCGCGGCAGGTGGGCGGCGGAAGCCTCCGGCGGGGATATTTGCGAGCAGAAAATGATGCGGTGATGTTTGGCCCTCTGCTTGCGCGGGGGTGACACGGAGGAGGCGTGAGTTACGCGGCGGCGTGAGACGGGGGCGTCGCCCTATGGGGCGAGATGGGTCAGAACCGAACGGGCGGCACGGAGGCCGGGGGACTTGCCGCCCTGACCGAGGCGGGTCATGGTGTGGTCGGCGGCGGCCCGTTGTGC
>JBATMT010000120.1:0-3587 GCA_049289975.1 Paracoccaceae bacterium
GAGCCGGTTGTCTCTGCGGTCGAACATCTGATCACCCCGATTGAGCTGACTTCAGCTGAAGGCAAGGTCGACAGCTACGATCAGGAAAGCTATCGCGTCGGCCCGTTCCGCCTGCAACCGATCGAAACGACGGCCAGGGGTCTGGTTCAGGACTGCGCCTGCCCGACGAACTAAGGGTCTTTTGGCCCGTATGGCCTGATCCATCTGCTGCTGGAGCGGGCGAACCCCTTTCGCCCGCTTCATACCGAGATGAAATCAGGGCCTTTTTCGGGAGTGGCGATGCGCAGGCTGATCCTAAAGATGTCCATCTCGCTTGATGGCTTCCTGTGCGGGCCTCAGGGCGAAATCGACTGGATGTTTCGCAGCCGCGACGATGCCGCCCGCGATTGGGTTCTTGAAACACTCTGGCAGGCTGGTCTTCATGCCATGGGAAGCCGCACCTTTTTCGAAATGGCCAGATATTGGCCCGCCTCGACCGACCCCCTCGCGGGGGCGATGAACCAGATTCCCAAGGCAGTTTTTACCCGGCAAGAAACCTTGGATATGGCCACAGTGACGTTACGGACCGCGCAACAAGCATTTGAAATTGCAAGGGAATCGCAATCTGGGCCTGGACTTGAACCAAATGACTGGGCAGCGGCAACGGTTGTCAGCGGCGATCTGGAAGCTGGCATCAAAAGGCTGAAGCAACAACACGGCAACGATATTCTGGCGCATGGCGGTGCCAGCTTTGCGCAAAGCCTCGCCGCTTCTGGACTCGTTGATGAATACAGGCTCCTCGTACATCCGGTTGTCTTGGGAAAGGGCCAGTCGCTTTTCGCTCACCTGCCAAAGCCGATGGACCTTGAGTTACGCTCGACCACCCTTTTCCGCTCTGGCGCTACGGCACAAGTCTATCGGCCTCTGTAAAACGGCCTCATGCGGAGGGTACAGGCGAGGGCGCATGGCGTCCCTGTCGCAAACCTCTCAAAAGCGTCTCGCTCGGCATTGCTCTTGCCGTTGCCGATGGGTTACCAAAAGGTGCCGACTGTGCTGTGCTTCCGCGTGTGACACGTTAAAATCCGGTTAACAGAATTTTTGGAAGCCAATAAAAACAATGGCTTAAAAAATGTCCCACAGTGGGACGCCTTGAGAGACCCCATGACTCGCGCCACCATTGATGCCTACTATTTTGCCTTCAACCGGGGTGACCTGCCTGCGATGCTGGCCACCCTGCATGACGATTTCGCCCATCATGTGAACGAAGGCGCGGTCCGGCTCGGCAAGGAAGCTTTCGCCGACTTCTGCCGCCACATGTCCGAAACCTACCGCGAGCATCTGACCGACATCGTCACCTTCTCGAATCCCGAAGGCACGCGCGGCGCCGCTGAATTCATTGTCAACGGCACCTATCTCAAGACCGACCCCGGCTTGCCAGAAGCGCGAGGCCAGTCCTATGTCCTGCCGGCCGGTGGCTTCTTCACCCTGAAAGACGGCCTCATCACCCGCGTTACCACCTATTACAACCTTCAGGACTGGATCCGTCAGGTCTCATGAGCGTCGAAACCCACGTTCTCACCAAGGAAGGTTTTGCTGCGGCACTCGATGACGTCGCCCGCCTTCGTATCGAGGTTTTCCGCGACTGGCCGTACCTTTACGACGGCGACCTAGTCTACGAACGCCGCTACCTCAACGCCTATCTCGAAAGCCCGGACTCGCTGGTTGTCGGTGCTTTCGATGGCCCCCGCCTCGTCGGCGTCTCGACCGCAGCTCCCATGGAAGATCACGCCGAAGAACTTGGCGCCCCCCTGATCGCTCTCGGCTATGACCTGACCGAGGTCTACTACTGCGCCGAATCCGTGCTCTTGCCAGAGTATCGCGGACGCGGCATCGGCCACGCCTTCTTTGACGCCCGAGAGGCCAAGGCCCGCTCACTCGGCCGCAAGCACATGGCCTTCTGTTCGGTCAAACGCCCCGACGATCATCCTGCCCGCCCCGCGACTTTCCGCACCAACGACGCTTTCTGGCGCGGACGCGGCTACGCCCCCCTCGAAGGCGTTTTCGCCGAATTCTCTTGGCGCGACATTGGCGGCCACGAAGAAACGCCAAAAACCCTGCAAGTCTGGTTCCGGACACTCTGACCATGAAGATCGCCACATCTGCCTACCCGCTTACATGGTTCGACAGTTTCGCCGACTACGAAACCAAACTGACCGAATGGGTCGCAGAAGCCGCAGGGCAGGGCGCACAACTTCTGGTTTTCCCTGAATACGGAGCGATGGAACTCGCCTCGCTTGGCGGCGCCTCCATAGCCGCCGATCAGGAAGCCTCGCTTCATGAAGCCGCCCGCCACCGCCCAGCCGCTGACGAATTGCACGGCCGCCTTGCCAGGCAACATGGGGTCCACATCCTTGGCGGCTCTGGCCCGGTATTCGACCCGTCCATCCATCCGGACCGCCCCGTTAACCGCGCAACCTTCTACGGCCCCGACGGTATGATCGGCCATCAGGACAAGTCGATGATGACCCGTTTCGAGCGCGAAGACTGGAACGTCGTCGCCGGAAAAGACCTGACGGTGTTCCGCACGCCGCTTGGCCTAATAGGCGTGTCGATTTGCTACGACAGCGAATTCCCGCTTCTCGCCCGCAGTCTTGCCGAGTCTGGTGTCGAACTTCTGCTGGTCCCTTCCGCCACCGAGGCGCTGGCTGGCTTCACCCGCGTTCGGATCGGCGCCATGGCCCGAGCCCTGGAATGCCAGTTGGTCAGCGTTCACTCTCCTGTGGTTGGCGCCGCAGCCTGGTGCGCCGGCATGGAAGAAAACACCGGTCGCGCCTCCGTCTACGGACCGCCTGACCGTGGCTTCCCGGCCGATGCTATCATGGCCGAAGGCGGGCTTGGTGAGCCAGGTTGGGTCTACGCCGATATCTCGCTCGAGGCTGTCCGCGAGCTTCGTCGCGACGGCGGAGTTCTCAACCTCAATCATTGGCCCGAACAGGTCGGACCGTCACAAAAGGTTAAATTCGCCAGTATCGCCCCCGAATGAGCTTGAAAATCCGGGGGAAGCGGCGCATTTAGGGCGCGCCCGCAAAACTGGTGCGGGTGAGCCTGAAGGAGTGACCATGGCCAAGGAAGACGAGCTCGAATTTCCCGGTGTCGTACGCGAACTTCTGCCCAATGCGACATTCAAGGTCGAGCTTGAGAACGGCCATGAGATTATCGCAACGATGGCAGGAAAGATGCGCAAGAACCGTATCCGCGTCCTTGCGGGGGATAAGGTTCAAGTGACGATGACGCCCTATGACCTGACCAAGGGCCGCATCAATTACCGCTTCAAGTAAGATCGTGCCGAAGCTCGTCCTTGGCTCGGCCAGCCCGCGCCGCAAAGAGCTTCTTGCGCAACTGGGTCTTGTCCCCGACGCAGTCAGGGCACCCGACATCGACGAAACCCCGATGAAGGGTGAAACCCCGCGCTCCTATGTGTCTCGCATGGCTCGGGAAAAGGCTGCAGCGCTTCCATGCGCTGCTGACGAAGTCGTGCTTTGTGCCGACACAACCGTCGCCGTGGGTCGTCGCATCCTTGGAAAGGCCGCGAATGCGGCCGAGGCTGC
>JBATMT010000121.1:0-5546 GCA_049289975.1 Paracoccaceae bacterium
AAAGGGGCTGAGTTTCTTGGGGCTTCCGATGCCACGCGGTTGGCGCGCCTCTACTTTCGCGCGCGAAGCGGAAGCGGCGGGGGTTCTGGTGCGTTCGGCCGACGAGTATGCGCTGACCGATGGCCGAGCGCCGAATGCCGTGCGCATAGCCTTGGCGGGCGGGATACCCGAAGCCGACTTCGCCACGGCAATTCGCACGCTGGCCCGGCTTCTTGATTCGCCTCCGGTTGATATTGCGATCTGACCTCTGCACTTTAACGCTAACTGTCTGTGCGCGATTTGCAGAGCGGGCAGGCACCTTGCAAAAAAATGATCAAATTATTGGCTGTCGTTGTGGAATGCAGCTTTTAGAGGCTTCCCACATCGCCTGACCTGTGCAAACTAGGGCAAAACAACTGGCCAAAAAGGCCTTGCTCTATTCAGGGATGGGGAAATGAGCCTGAGTTCGCGATGGGAACGGCTAAGCCGCTCACCAGCTTTCAGTGGCTATGCCATGATCAGCCCGACGGCGCTATATGCGCTTTTGTTGCTGGCCGCACCGCTTGCCACTGTCGTGTATCTGTCTTTCCAGACTGACGGTCCGGGTGTCCGGGAAGTCATTCATCAGTTCACAATCGGAAACTATACAGCCGCCTGGACCGATCCAATCTATCGATCGATCATGTTCCGGTCGCTCTTTGTTTCGACCATGGTGACAATTGCGACTGTGGTAACGGCCTTTCCCGTTGCCTATTTTGTGTCGTTCCATGTGGCGTCGAACAAGAAGTCGCTTTGGCTGTTCATGATCACCATCCCGTTCTGGACCTCTTATCTGGTTCGGGTGTTCCTGTGGAAAGTCATTCTTGGCTATAACGGCGTGATCAACTCGGGCCTGAAGTCGATCGGTCTCATTGATCAGCCGCTCACATGGATCAACGTGAACATCGGGGCGATCGTGATGACGCTGGCACACGCCTATGCGCCTTTTGCGATCCTGCCGATCTTCGTGGCGCTGGAAAAGATCGACCGGTCGCTGCTGGAAGCGGGCCGCGATCTTGGCGAGAGCGCGATGATGACATTCAAGCGCGTGACCCTGCCTCTGGCTATGCCGGGTGTGGTGGCCGCAGTGCTGATCGTGTTCATCCCGACCGTCGGCGACTATGTGACGCCGGACATCATCGGGGGCGGCAAGCTGCCGTTGATCGCAAACGTCATCCAGAAGCAATTGCTTGCCATCGATAACATGCCACTTGGTTCGGCGGTTGCCGTATCGGCGATGTTGATCGTGGGCGTGATTGCTGCCGGATTTGTTCTTGCCAATGCGCGTTTCCTGAAGGTGAAGAAATGAAGCCGAATGGTAACGGACTTCGGATCTATGCGATCCTCTATCTGCTGTTCCTCTACGCGCCGATCATCCTGCTGCCGCTCTTTGCGTTCAACAACGGGACGATCATCGCCTTTCCGCTGAAGGGTTTCACAACCAAGTGGTTTGCTGCGCTGGCAGAACGCGACCAATTGCATCAGGCGGTGCTTAACTCGCTCATCGTGGCAAGCTCAACTGCGATCATGTCCACCACGCTGGCGATCTTTGCGGCGCGGGCGTCGACACGGTTTGACTTCAAGGGCAAGGGCGGGATCATGGCGCTGATCATGTTGCCGCTCGTGCTGCCCGAGATCATCGTTGCGATGGCCATTCTGGTGATCTTGCTGCAAATGGGGATCAACCTTGGGCTGGTCACGATCATTCTGGGTCACACGCTGGTCTGTACCCCCTTTGCCATCGCGATCCTGTCGGCGGCGTTCCAGTCGCTCGACAAGTCACTGGAAGAGGCGGCCTACGATCTGGGTGAAGGCAAGTTCTCGACCTTCCGGCTGATCATCTTGCCGCTGGTTCTGCCGGGGATCATCTCATCACTTCTGATCTCGTTCACCATCTCGATGGACGAATTCATTCTGGCCGCTTTCCTTGGCGGTACCGATCCGACGCTGCCTGTCTATATCTACTCGCAGTTGCGGTTCCCCAAGGAAATCCCTGTCATCATGGCTGTCGCGACCTGCCTAGTCGCTGTCTCGATCTGCCTGCTTATCATTGCTGAATATTTCCGCCGCCGCGGGGTCGCCAAGACCGGTGGCAAGGATTCCGGAGGCTTCCTGTGACCGAAAAACCGATGATCGAACTTAAGGACGTTCAGAAATACTACGGCGATTACCACGCCTTGCGCGGTATCAACGCCAACATCATGGCTGGCGAATTCTTTTCGCTGCTCGGGCCGTCCGGGTGCGGCAAGACCACCTTGTTGCGGACGATTGCCGGGTTCGAGGATTTCACCTCGGGTGTGGTGATGATCGACGGCAAGCACATGGAGGGCGTGCCTGCCAACAAGCGGCCAACCAACATGGTGTTCCAGTCCTATGCGATCTTCCCGCACCTGACAGTGGAGCAAAACGTGGCTTTCGGCCTGCGCAAAGACCCGCGGTCTGCGGTTGAAAAAGCCAAGGCAGTGGAAGAAGCGCTGCAGATGGTCGGGCTGAAAGGCTATGGCAAGCGGGCGGCACACGCGCTGTCGGGCGGTCAACGGCAGCGGGTCGCACTTGCACGAGCGCTGATCCTGAAGCCCAAGGTGCTGTTGCTGGACGAACCGCTTTCAGCGCTCGACAAGAAGATGCGCGAGAACATGCAGGTCGAACTGATCAAGTTGCAGCGTCAGGTCGGGATCACCTTCATCCTCGTGACCCACGATCAGGAAGAGGCGCTGGTCATGTCGGACCGGATCGCTGTGATGTTCGACGGCGAGATTGCCCAACTCGACGATCCCGAGACGCTCTATCGTCTGCCGAAGTCGCGACGGGTGGCAGATTTCATCGGCCACATGAACTTTCTGCCAGCCAAGGTGGAAGGCGAAGCGAACGGCGAGATCGACGTGGATGTGCAAGGCCTTGGTCGTTGCCACATCAGCGCCAAACAGGCGCCGGGTGCAGCGACAGGTGGTGATGCGTCAATCGGGTTCCGGCCCGAGACACTGACGATCCTTTATGAAGGTCAGTCGGCGACCGACCGTGAGGCGAATGGCATTGTGGAAGAGGTCGTGTACTACGGCGACATGACCTATTATGATGTGAAGCTGGATGGCGTGACCGAGCCTGCGCGTATTTCAATGCGCAACGTGCCGGGGCGTCCGGTTCTGGATCGCGGTGCCCGCACACGTGTGGCGTGGAGCCCGAGCGCGCTGGTCCTCTTCCGCTGAGAGGTCGGCCGCCTCCGGCGGGGATATTTGAGAAAAAGAGAAAGGGGGGCAATGCCTTCCTTTCTGCTTTTCAGGCGATGCCAGCATTGACGCCGTGAAGTCGCTCTGGCATCCCCGGTTTGATCAAAGGGGACGATGATGAACCTGTTTTCCGATATTCGCACGCTGGTGATCGACAGCCTGACAGCGCTTCAGGGCGAGGGCGTGCTGCCGCAGGGGCTGGATATGGCTGCCGTGGCAGTCGAGCCGCCGCGCGATGCGGCACACGGTGACATGGCGACCAATGCGGCGATGGTGTTGGCGAAACCGGCCGGGATGCAGCCGCGCGCGATTGCCGATGCTCTGGCGGCGAAACTGGCGCGCGACGCGCGTGTCACGTTGGCGGAAGTAGCGGGGCCAGGATTCTTGAACCTGAGGCTTGCGCCGGTGGTCTGGCAGGGTGTGGTCAAGGCGGCATTGGTGAATGGGCGCGGGTTTGGCCGGTCGGACCTGGGCAAGGGCCTGAAGGTCAATGTCGAGTTCGTTTCGGCCAACCCGACCGGACCGATGCACGTTGGCCATGTACGTGGTGCCGTCTTTGGCGACGCGCTGGCGGCACTGCTGGATTTTTCGGGGCATGAGGTCACGCGCGAGTATTACATCAACGACGGTGGCGCGCAGGTGGATGTGCTGGCCCGTTCGGCATTCGAGCGATATCGCGAGGCCAATGGTCTGAGTCCGGAGATTCGCGAGGGACTTTATCCCGGCGACTATCTGATTCCTGTCGGCGAGGCGTTGAAGGAAAAGTACGGGACCAGTCTGCTAGACCAGCCCGAGAGCGAGTGGCTGGCAGACCTGCGAGAGTTTGCCACGACCGAGATGATGAAGATGATCCGCGCGGACCTGGCGCTGCTTGGCGTCAAGATGGATGTCTATTCGTCGGAGAAGGCGCTTTACGGGACTGGCAAAATCGAAAGTGCCATCGCAACGCTGCGTGGGCTCGGGCGGCTCTATGAGGGCACACTGGAGGCGCCGAAGGGCAAGCTGCCCGAGGATTGGGAAGAGCGCGAACAGACGCTGTTCCGTTCCACCGCACATGGCGATGATGTGGACCGCCCGGTGATGAAGTCGGACGGCAAATGGACATATTTTGCGCCTGACATAGCCTATCACTATGACAAGGTGCAGCGCGGCTTCGATCAACTGATCGACGTGCTGGGCGCAGATCACGGCGGCTATGTAAAGCGGCTGAAGGCGGTCGTTTCGGCCCTTTCGGACGGCCGTGTGCCGTTGGAAGTCAAACTGATCCAGTTGGTAAAGCTTTTCAAGAATGGTGAACCCTTCAAGATGTCGAAGCGGGCCGGAACATTCGTGACTTTGCGCGATGTGGTCGAGCAGGCAGGAACCGATGTGACGCGTTTTGTGATGCTGACACGGAAGAATGACGCGACGCTCGATTTTGATTTTGACAAGGTGCTGGAGCAGTCGAAGGACAACCCGGTCTTTTACGTGCAATACGCACATGCCCGTGTCTGCTCGGTGCTGCGGCGTGCTGCCGAGGCCGGGATCGTTGCTGACGATGCCACGCTGGCAGCCGCGGACCTGACCAATCTGGTGCACGAGGCCGAGATTGCTCTGGCCAAGAAGATTGCCGAGTGGCCACGACTGGTCGAGATTGCTGCGCGGGGGCAGGAGCCTCACCGGATCGCCTTCTATCTCTATGAGTTGGCCTCCGACCTCCACGGATTGTGGAACCGGGGTAATGAAGATACGAGCCTTCGTTTCATTCAGGAAGGCGATGCCGCCACAAGCCAGTCGAAAATCGCTCTGGCGCGGGCGGCGGGCGTTGTTATTTCCGCTGGTCTTGGTATCCTTGGGGTCACCCCCGTCGAGGAAATGCGCTGACAACAAGCGCGACTTGCCGGGGCAGGCAAGGGCGGCTGCCAGGGTGACCTCTGGCGGTGGAGAGGCAGAGCATGGCGGATTGGAATATGGACGCCTTCAGGGCGAGACCAGCGACAGGGGCAGGACCCGTGCGCGGTCTGAGCAAGGCCATGCGGATGGTGGGCAGCGTTACGTCGCTGGTGCTGATCGCCGGTCTTGCGCATTGGGGCTATAAGCTTGCGATGCGACAGATTCACGGGATTCCGGTTATCCATGCGCTGGAAGGTCCGGCGCGGGTGGCACCTGACAATCCCGGTGGCGAGTTGGCTGATTATCAGGGCATGGCTGTCAATGCGATTGCCGCCATTGGCGAGGCTGCACCGACTGCCGACCGGCTTATGCTTGCGCCACCGTCGAGCAACCTCGCCGATGCGGACGTGGCTTCGGAAGCGTTGCAGG
>JBATMT010000122.1:0-4028 GCA_049289975.1 Paracoccaceae bacterium
CGCATCAGCTGGTCGTTGTTGTCGAGTTTGGCACGGTGCTTCAGGCCGCCTGTCCAGGCGTAGATCGAGGCGACGGAGTTGGTGGAGGTCTCCTTGCCTTGCTGGTGCTGACGGAAATGGCGGGTGACGGTGCCGTGCGCGGCTTCCGCCTCGACCGTCTTGCCATCGGGCGTCATCAGGACCGAGGTCATCAGGCCGAGCGAGCCGAAGCCTTGTGCCACGGTGTCCGACTGCACGTCGCCGTCGTAGTTCTTGCAGGCCCAGACATAGCCGCCGGACCATTTCATCGCCGAGGCGACCATATCGTCGATCAGGCGGTGCTCATAAGTGATGCCGGCCTTCTTGAAGGCATCGGCAAATTCCTCGTCGAAGACTTTCTGGAACAGGTCCTTGAAGCGGCCGTCATAGGCCTTGAGGATCGTGTTCTTGGTGGACAGATACACCGGCCAGCCAAGGTTGAGGCCGTAGTTCAGCGAGGCGCGGGCGAAGTCGATGATCGAGTCATCGAGGTTGTACATGCCCATGTAGACGCCCGCCGACGGGGCTGAATAGACGTCCTTCTCGATCACGGTGCCATCGTTTCCGACGAACTTCATCGTCAGCTTGCCAGCGCCGGGAAATTTGAAATCGGTGGCGCGGTACTGGTCGCCAAAGGCGTGGCGACCGACGACGATGGGTTTGGTCCAGCCGGGCACAAGGCGCGGCACGTTCTTGCAGATGATCGGCTGACGGAAGATCACGCCGCCAAGGATATTGCGGATCGTGCCGTTGGGCGATTTCCACATCTGCTTGAGGCCGAATTCCTCGACGCGGGCCTCATCGGGGGTGATGGTCGCGCATTTGACGCCGACGCCGTACTTCTTGATCGCTTCGGCGCTGTCGATGGTGATCTGGTCGTTGGTGCGGTCACGCTCCTCGATACCCAGATCGTAGTATTTCAGGTCTACATCAAGGTAGGGAAGGATCAGCTTCTTCTTGATGAAATCCCAGATGATCCGGGTCATTTCATCGCCGTCGAGTTCGACGACCGGGTTGGCGACTTTGATCTTCGTCATGCGGACGGGCTCCCTTGAGATACGTGAGACTTGCAGCGGCTCTTAGCGGAAAAAGTCGAGCAGGGAAAGATGGTATGCGATGGTATACCGTCAAAAATCGCGAAAAACTTGGAGTGGTAGGCGGAAATCCCGCTCAACCTAAGTTGGACGCCCACGGGAGAGGGGCCGCTGCAACCATCTGCGGATGGAAGCGGCGGGCAGAAGCGCCGACGTTCCGGCAGAACGCAAGCTTGAGCCGGGCGGTTGATGGACAGCACAAATGCAGATTGGGTGGTGACAACGGGCAAGACCCGAGGGGCTGCCGTGCGCGTCTGGGATCTGGCGGTGCGGCTCTTTCACTGGGCGTTGGTGCTTGCGGTTCTGGTCGCGGGCTGGACGGGCCTTTGGGCCGGGGACCGGGCGATCAACCTGCATGTGATCGCCGGGATCAGCGTCGGGGCATTGGTGATCGGGCGGGTCGTCTGGGGCTTCCAGGGCGGCCGGTTCGCCCGATTTGCGGGCTTCGTGGTGGGGCCATTTGCCTTGGCGCGGCATCTTCGGGATATGGCCGACGGCAGGTCCGCGCGGCATCTGGGGCATAACCCGCTGGGCGGCGCCATGATCGTTATGCTGCTGATGGTACTATCGGCGCTGGTGGCGAGTGGGCTTTCGGTCTGGGGCGGCGTGTTTCGCACCGGGCCTCTTGCCCCCATCCTGTCGGTGGACATGGGCGAACGGCTTCTGGCTTTGCACAAGTGGATTGCCTACGGGCTTGGCGGGCTGATCGCTGCGCATGTTCTGGGCGCGCTTGGCGAGAGTTTGCGCACCCACGAGAACCTTGCCCGCTCGATGGTGACGGGCTGGAAGGCGCGCCGGGCGGGCGACCATGCGCCAGCGGCGGTGACAGCGCAGCCTGTCGCGGCGCTGGTGATGGTGGCGGTGGGAATAGGCGCAGTCCTTGCCGGGGGCACAACGATGGCGCGGCGGTCTGTACCAGGTGCGCCAGTCGCGATCACGGGCAGCACTTATGCGTCGCAATGTTCGGATTGCCATGCGGCCTATCATCCCTCGTTGCTGCCTGCCGCGAGTTGGCAGGCGCTGATGGGCGACCTGACGGACCATTTTGGCGAAGATGCCTCGCTTCCTGCGGCACAGACGGGCGAGATCACTGCCTATCTGACCGCCAATGCGGCCGAGACAACCGACACGCGGGCGGCACATGTGTTGCGGGTCGTGGATCCTGCCGAGCCGTTCACGATCACCGCAACGCCGTTCTGGAAGGCCAGACACGCAGCCATTCCCGAGGCGGTGTTCAAGGCGGCTTCGGTCGCCACCAAGGCAAATTGCGGGGCCTGTCATGGTGATGCCGGGACGGGGTGGTTCTACCCCGGCAACATCAACATCCCTGCGGTGCAGACATCATCGAGCATGAAAGGAACGACACCATGAAACATTGGCATAATGCGCTGGTCCTTGCCGGGACCATGACGGCAGCAGGCGCGGCATGGGCCGCACCCGCAGCGGTGCAGGCCATTATCGACAGCTATGCGGCGGCGGGCGGAGTGAATTTCTCGGCGGATGCGGGGAAGGCTCTGTTTCAAGCGGCCCATACCGGCGGCAATGTAGACACGCCGTCGTGCACCACGTGCCACACGACCGATCCCAAGAATGTTGGCCATACCCGCGCAGGCAAGGAGATCGCGCCGATGGCGTCGTCGCTGTCGCCTGATCGTTTCACCGATCCTGCGAAGGTGGAAAAGTGGTTCGGGCGCAACTGCAACACGGTTCTTGGGCGCGAATGCACGGCGCAGGAAAAGGGCGACATTCTGACTTATCTGTCCGGTCTTTGACCCGGCCCCGAAGGAGACGATCATGACGAAATACCAATCAATCCGCGGGCTTGTGATGGCATCCCTTGCGGTGGCCGCCATGGGCTGCGGCGTGGCACGGGCCGAGTCCGGCGAAGAGGGCGAGGGCGGCGGGTTTGCGCAGATGGATCCGACGATGAAAGCGGAATGTTCGGCCTGCCATACGGCCTATCCCGCCGAGTTCCTGCCCAAGGAAAGCTGGACGCTGATCCTCGACAATCTGCCCAAGCATTTCGGCGAGGATGCGAGCCTTCCGGCCGAAACCATCGTGCCGATCCGCGACTATCTCATGGCCCATGCGGCGCAGTCTCCTGCAACGATCGATGCGGCCAATCCGCCGCTTAGGATCACCGAGTTGGACTGGTTCATGGGTGAGCACGGACAGAGGCTGATCAAACGGGCGAAGGCCGACCCTGCCATCGGCTCGATGTCTAACTGCGGTGCGTGCCACAAGGCGCTGAACTAGGACCAGGGCTGGTCTGGGCCGTAGTGCGGCCCGGACCGCCGGCAGAGGTTCATCCGCCGGTGAAGAACCGGCGGGCGCGTTCGCGGACATACGGCCAAAGCCGTGGAGCGCCGCGGGCGACCTTCTGGCCGACGCGGGCCTCAAGCTGGTCGAACGTCACATAGTATTCGGTCCAGCTTCCGCCGCCGGCGGCGATGTTGTGGAGGACCGGCTGCACACGGTCGAGCGATTTTGCAAAGATGGCGTCGGGTGTCTTGGCTGCTTCGAATTCTTCCCAGAGTGACCGGAGTGGCTTGCCAACGTCTGGTGGCAGCAGGCCAAAGATGCGGTCGGCGGCGCGGGCTTCTGCTTCGACAATAGCGGATGATCCGTGGGCTTCACCGTTTTGCGAGTGGATCGGCACATCGCCCACGTCGATCTCGACGAGATCGTGCAAGATCAACATGCGGATCACCCGGTCGATCGAGACACCGGGCGCGGCCTGATCGGCCAGTACCATCGCGTAGAGAGCCAGATGCCAGCTATGTTCGCCCGAGTTTTCCCGGCGCGAACCGTCAGCCAGCGTGGTAGCGCGGAGGACCTGCTTGAGCTTGTCGGCTTCCAGAAGGAATTCGAACTGCCGGTCCAGCCGTTCGGTCGCCGCGTCGGTCATCAGTGAGC
>JBATMT010000123.1:0-3058 GCA_049289975.1 Paracoccaceae bacterium
GGATCGCGCTGGTCAAGGCGGGCGTGGCCCGGCTGACCGCGATGAAGGAAACCGTGGCCGAGGAATTGGCGCGGCAGATGGGCCGCCCGATCCGCTTCGGGCAGGGCGAGATGGGCGGGGTGAACGCCCGCACCGACTATATGTCCGAAATCGCCGCCGAGACGCTGGCGCCGCACATGGTCGAGGACAGCGACAAGTTCCGCCGCTATCTGGCGCGGGCGCCTTTGGGCGTGGTCTTCATCATCGCGCCGTGGAACTATCCCTATCTGACCACGATCAACACTCTGGCTCCGGCGCTGATCGCCGGGAACACGGTGGTTCTGAAGCATGCCAGCCAGACGCTTCTGGTCGGCGAGCGCCTTGCGCAGGCTTTCCACGAAGCGGGCGTACCGGCGGATGTGTTCCAGAACGTCGTGCTGGACCATGCCACCACTGAACGGCTGATCGGGGCGCGGTCCTTTGGCTTCGTCAATTTCACCGGCTCTGTCGGCGGCGGTCAGGCGATTGAGCGGGCGGCGGCGGGTACGTTCACGCCGCTTGGGCTGGAACTCGGAGGCAAAGACCCCGGCTATGTCCGCGCCGACGCCAATCTGGACGCGGCGGTCGATACGCTGATGGACGGGGCGATGTTCAACTCGGGCCAGTGCTGCTGCGGGATCGAGCGGATCTATGTCCACGAGAGCCTTTATGATGCTTTCGTCGAAAAGGCGGTGAAGTGGGTGAACGGGCTGAAGCTTGGCAGCCCGATGGACCCGGAAACCACGCTTGGCCCGATGGCGAACGTGCGTTTTGCCCGCGTCGTGCGCGAGCAGATCGCCGAGGCGGTCAAGGCAGGTGCGACACCGCTGATCGACCCGAAGAACTTCCCCGCCGATGACGGTGGCGCCTATCTGGCCCCGCAGATCCTCGTCAACGTCGATCACTCCATGCGGGTGATGATGGAGGAAAGCTTTGGCCCGGTCGTCGGCATCATGAAGGTGAAGGACGATGCCGAGGCGATCAGGCTGATGAACGACAGCCCCTATGGTCTGACGGCGTCGATCTGGACGCAGGACTATGAGACCGCCACGAAGATCGGCGAGCAGATCGAAACCGGCACCATCTTCATGAACCGTGCCGACTATCTTGATCCGGCATTGTGCTGGACCGGGTGCAAGGACACCGGCCGCGGCGGGTCGCTCTCGTATCTTGGGTTCCACTCGGTCACCCGGCCGAAATCCTACCATTTGAAGAAGGTCTGAGCCATGAGCCACAACGTTCCCAACCGCAACTGGTCCTATCCGACCGCGATCAAGTTTGGCGTTGGCCGGATTTCGGAACTGGCCGAGCATTGCAAGGCCGCCGGGGTCAAGAAGCCGCTGTTCGTTACTGACAAGGCGCTTGCATCGCTGCCGATCACGGCGGACGCGGTGAAGGTGCTGAATGACGCGGGCCTTGGCGCGGCGGTGTTCTCGGAGGTTGATCCGAACCCGAACGAGAAGAACATGGCCGATGGCATTGCCGTTTATCTGGCCGGTGGCCATGACGGGGTGATCTGCTTTGGTGGTGGCTCGGCTCTGGATCTTGGCAAGATGATTGCGCTGATGGCGCACCAGAAAAAGGACCTTTCGGTCTGGGATCTGGAGGATGTGGACGACTGGTACACGCGCGCCGATGGCTCGAAGATCGCGCCGATCATTGCGGTGCCGACAACGGCGGGGACCGGCTCGGAAGTGGGTCGTGCGGGTGTGCTGACCAATGCGGCCACCCACAAGAAGAAGATCATCTTCCATCCGAAGCTTCTGCCGGTTGTCACCATCTGCGACCCGGCGCTGACTGTCGGGATGCCGAAGTTCATCACTGCGGGCACTGGCATGGATGCGCTGGCACACTGCCTTGAGGCCTATTCATCGCCGTTCTATCATCCGATGTCGCAGGGCATCGCGCTGGAAGGCATGCGGCTGGTGTTCGAGAACCTGCCGAAGGTCTATGCCAATCCCAACGATCTTGATGCACGCGCCCATATGATGAGCGCGGCAGCGATGGGGGCGGTAGCTTTCCAGAAAGGCCTTGGCGCGATCCATAGCCTGAGCCATCCGATTGGCGCGGTCTACAACACCCACCACGGTACGACGAACGCAGTGGTCATGCCGATGGTGCTGGAGTTCAACCGGTCCGCCATCGAGGACCGGATCAACGCGGCGGCGGCTTACCTTGGGTTCAAGGGCGGGTTTGCGGGCTTTCACGATCAGATCATGGAACTGCGGTCGCTCTTGAACATTCCGCAGAACCTGAGCGCGATGGGTGTGCAGTATGGCGATCTGGACATGCTGACCGACATGGCGCTGGAAGATCCCTCGTGCGGCGGCAACCCTATCGCCATGACCAAGGAAAACACCCGCAAGCTGTTTGACAACTGCATGTAAGGGCTGGCGTCCGGGGCTTGCTCCGGTCACTTTGGACTGTGTGAAAGGGCGGGCCGAGGTCTGCCCTTTTCCTTGGAGGCACTATGGCAGCGGTCGAGACGGTTGAAATTGCGGTGGTGGGTGCCGGGGTCGTCGGGTTGGCGATTGCGCACCGGCTGGCGGCCGCGAGTCGCGAAGTGGTGCTGATCGACCGCGACGCGCCGGGGGCGGGTGCGTCCTATGGCAATGCGGGGACGGTGGCGGATTATGCGGTGCAGCCGGTCGGGACGCCCGATGTGCTGAAGAACCTGCCGTCGCTGCTGTTTGACCGAAACTCGCCGTTGGCGATACGACGGGCGGCCCTGCCCTCGCTGATGCCGTGGCTTCTCAGGTTTGCGCGGCAGTCGCTGCCGGGAGCCGCCAAGGCCAATTCGCTGGCGCTGGCGGGGTTGCTGGCGGACGCGACGCCGCGGTGGCAGGCGCTGGCCGACGAGATCGGCGGTGCTGACCTGCTTCAGGATCGGGGTTGCGTCTATTGGTATCAGACAGATGCGGCGCTGAAGTCGGCCAAGGCCGATCTGGCATTCCGCCGGGGCCTTGGCGTGACGGTCGATCTGATCGGCGCGGACGAGTTGCAACGGCTGGAGCCGGGCTTGCCGGTGCAGGGCGGCGGC
>JBATMT010000124.1:0-3994 GCA_049289975.1 Paracoccaceae bacterium
CCGTAAAGCTGGCCCGCCTTTTCCTCGAATCGCCGGATCAACAGCATCTCGCGGTAGTACTTGAGAAGGTCTTCCTTCGATGTATTTGATTTTTCAGTCGTTTTGCGCGCGGCCATGCGAGCAACCTCCCAATCGCTGCAAAGTAGTTCAACGTTAAACTATAACTAGCCCATTGCTAATATTATTGCGAGCAATTTTTGATCTGACCAGCGGTTTGTTAACGCCACCAGCGGGATCAGGCGGAAGGCTTGGCAGCATCGAACCGTTGCCGCGCCGCTTCGATCCTGTCGATGTTCTTGTCGGCCCAGATCCACACGCCGCAGAAGGCCGCACCGAGGCCAAGACCAAGATCGGTCAGCCGGTATTCGACCTTGGGCGGGATAACCGGATGGACGGTCCTGACCAGAAGCCCGTCGCGTTCCATCTGGCGCAGCGTTTGCGTCAGCATCTTCTGGCTGATCCCCGGCACGCCCTCGCTGATCCGGGTAAAGCGCAACTCACCTTTTTCGGCCAGCAACTCCAGCACCAGCATTGTCCACTTGTCAGCGACCCTGCCGATCAGATCGGTCACCAGAGCGTTCACGCGCGGATCGACGTCCTTCAGGAAAGGCGCATCATGCGGGCCGGGCAGGGCGGTCATTTCACACTCTCTTTTTGGTGAGTATAATTCTTTTGGGTGCCTTCTTTGCTTTGGAGAGTATCTGAATATTTTCTCCAGGCGAACTGATTTCTGGAAGGACAGAGCATGACTTTCACCGGACAAACCATTCTGATTACCGGCGCAACCTCGGGCATTGGCTTTGAACTGGCCAAGGCGCTGCAAGCGCATGGCAACAAGATCATCATTGCCGGCAGGCGCGACGCGCTTTTGACGCAGATCACCGCCGCGCACCCCGGCATGGTCGGCTACCGGCTCGATATGGCCGACGGCGCCGACATCGCGCGCTTTGCCTCCGCCATCATTGCCGACCATCCCGACCTGAGCGTGGTCATCCATAACGCGGGCATCATGATTGCCGAGGAACTGTCGGCCACACCATCTGACCTTGCGGTGTCCGAGGCGACCATCGCCACCAACCTTCTTGGCCCGATCCGCCTGACCCATGCGCTGTTGCCGCATCTTGCCGCGCAGCCCGAAGCGGCGATCGTCACCGTGTCGTCGGGGCTTGCCTTTGTGCCGCTGGCGCTGACGCCGACCTATTCGGCGACCAAGGCCGCCATCCACTCATGGTCGCAGTCACTGCGCCACCAACTTGCAGAAACTCCGATCAAGGTGCTGGAAATCGCCCCGCCCGGCGTGCAGACCGACCTGATGCCGGGTCATGCCGCCAACCCGCAGATGATGCCGCTTGGCGATTTCATCACCGAAACCGTGGAAAGGCTGCAATCACAGCCGACACCGGACGAGGTTCTGGTGGAAAGGGTCAAATTCCTGCGCAATGCCGAACGCGAAGGGCGCTTTGATCAGGTGTTCGGGATGCTGAACGGTGCGGCGCACTGACACCGCTGTCCGCTGGCCTTCGGGTCAGCGGATCACCACCTCGTCGGCGCGCACATATCCCAGCACGTCGCGGGCACGTTCGTCCAGAAGATCAAGGTCGAGGTAGTCGTCCGACAGGCGGCGCGTCAGGTTCTGCATCTCGGCGACCTGAAGTTTAAGCTTGTCACGCTCGGCCGTCAGGTCCTGCTTTTCGGCGACGATCTGCACACGGCGGACCACGCCGAAATCACCTTGCACGGCGGCAAAGCTGAAATAGGCGCCGATCACAAAGATCACGCCGACGGCTGCAAAGGCCCCAAAGGCCGGTCTCAGGATGGATCGTTGCATACTGCCCTCATGCCGCCTCTTGCGGGCGGATTTGGGCAAACATGCCACAGGCTTGGCCAGTTGGAAAGCCCTTGCGGGCCTTCCGGGCGGTCAAATCCTCAAGCCGCAGAGGCGTCGCGGATGTCCTGGATCGCCTTGTCGAGCACCTTGTTGAAGGTCGCGTCGTCTTGCTGGGCCGACAGACCTTCGGTCAGGGCGCGCGAGAAGCTGGCGATGATACCTTTGTTGCGCGCCAGAATCTTGTTGGCGTCGTCACGTGAATAGCCGCCCGACAGGGCCACAACCCGCATGACGCGCGGATGATCGACCAGCGGTTTGTAAAGGTTGTCGACCGTCGGCAGCGTCAGCTTCAGCATCACCTGCTTGTCGGCGGGCATCTTGTCGAGATGTTTGAGAATCTCGGCCAGAAGGATCTTTTCGGCCTCTGCCTTGTCAGCGATCGAGATGGTGACTTCCGGCTCGATGATCGGCATCAGCCCGTGCGCCAACACCTGTGCGCCAAGCTCGAACTGCTGTGCGACGACCGCCGCGATACCCTTGGGGTTCGCCGCATCGATGACCGAGCGTTCCTTGGTGCCGAAAATGCCCTTGGCCACCGCGCGGGTCAAAAGCGCATCCAGTCCCTTGATCGGCTTCATCAGCTTGACGCCATCGGCATCGGCCTCAAGGCCCTGATCAATCTTCAGGAACGGCACGACGCCCTTCTTTTTCCACATGTATTCCGCGGCAGGCATGCCCTCGATCTCGGCATCCATGGTGCGCTCGAACAGGATCGCACCAATCACGCGGTCGCCGTTGAAGGCAGGCGAGGTGGCAATCCGCGACCGCATCGCATGGATCAGGCCATACATCTCGGCTTCGTTGGAATATTCCGTCTCGGCCACGCCATAGAGCTTCAGCGCTTTCGGCGTCGAGCCACCGCTCTGGTCCAGAGCCGCGATGAAGCCTTTACCCGTCCGCATCTGTTCAGCTTGTTTCTGCTGTGACATGTCTCGCTCCCTCGGAACCAACGTTGACCGGCGCATGGCCGTTTCCATGGGCTTTTAGGCGAGGGCGCGTATCCTTGCAAACATGGTGGCGCTAACGGCCAGCCGTTTGTTTTATTTGAGAAACAAAGCCGCGATCCGGGTGGAGACTGACCTCGGCACGAGCCGTGGCCCGAAGGCAAACAAACTGTTCATCAGCCCGGTCACCTTGATGCGCTTGCCACGCAGCATAGCGGCCCAGCCTGCCTTTGCCACACTTTGCGCCGAAGGCACCGGCATCGACTTGAAAAGCCGGATGCCCTCCATCCTGGCATCCTTGGCAAAGTTCGTGGCTGTGGCACCGGGGCAAAGCACCGTCACTGTCACCTTGGTGCCGCGCAACTCCTCGGCCACCGCCTCGCTCAGCGAAAGCACATAGGCTTTGGTCGCGTGGTAAACCGCCATGTTCGGCCCCGGCATGAAGGCCGCCGTCGAGGCCACGTTCATGATCCGCCCGCCGCCTGCCGCCTGCATGTGCGGGATCGCCCGCTTCATCAGGATGGTCAGCGCCGTGATGTTCACATCAAGCGAGGCTCTCTCGCGGGTGAAATCGTCCGACGCGAACGGCCCGTTATAGCCAAGCCCGGCATTGTTCACCAAGACATCGATCCGGCGACGGCCCGTGGCAAAGCGCCAAAGTCCCTCGACAGCATCGGCATCGCGCAGGTCGGTCGGCACCACTTCAACAGCGATCTTGTGACGGGTGCGCAGCGTTTCCGCCAGCTTCTCCATCTTGTCGGCCTGCCGCGCGACAAGGATCAGGTCGCGCCCCTCGGCGGCAGCAAGGATCGCGAACTCGCGGCCCAGCCCTTCCGAGGCGCCCGTGATCAAAGTCCAACCGTTTACGCCCTTGCCAGCCATGCGGATTCCTTTGGGGTACACGCGCAATGCGTCAACCGGTCCGAGATTCAACCAACCTAGAGGGGAACGGCCCCTTTACAAGGCTTTAGCGCGCAGAACGGAGGTTTCAGCCCTGTAACGCGGCGACACCCGGCAATTCCTTGCCTTCCATCCACTCAAGGAAGGCCCCTCCGGCCGTCGAGATGAAGGTAAAGTCGTCAGAGACGCCAGCTTTGTTGAGCGCAGCCACCGTATCGCCGCCGCCCGCGACCGAGACGAGTTTGCCCGCACGGGTCAGCTC
>JBATMT010000125.1:0-1874 GCA_049289975.1 Paracoccaceae bacterium
GCGCCAAGGTGCCTGAAGGCGTGGCAGAGCAGGCATGACCCTTGCAGAACTGGCCCGACTGATCGTCAGTCGGGCCGACAACTCCCAAGGGCGGTTTCTGACCGCCCTTGCCGGCCCTCCGGCCAGCGGCAAATCAACTGTCGCCGAAGAACTTCGTGATGCGGTCCTTGCCCTCGGGCAAAAATGCGAAGTCGTGCCCATGGACGGCTTTCATCTTGATAACCCCATCCTGGTTGCGCGTGGCCTCCTGCCTCGCAAAGGCGCCCCGGAGACCTTCGACGCTGCGGGCTTCGCCGCCATGATCAATCGCCTGAAACAGGGCGATGAAGTCATCATCCCCACCTTCGACCGCTCGCGCGACATCGCTATTGCCGGGGCCCGCGCCATTCCGGCCGAATGCAAGATCCTGATAGCCGAGGGCAATTACCTTTTGTTCGATGACCCGGCATGGCGGCCCCTCGCGTCTCTCTGGAACCTCAGCATTTTCCTCAACGTGGCCGAGCCGGTCCTCGAAGCCCGCCTGATGCAGCGCTGGCTCGATCATGGCCTGTCCCCGGATGCAGCCCGCGCCCGCGCCGAGGGCAACGACCTTCCCAACGCGCGCCGCATCCTCGCGGCACGCCTTTCTGCGGACGTCGACCTCTAGTCTGTCAAGGTCGCGGGCATGGTTGCCATTCGGCAACCACCAAAGGCTTGCTGATTGCCAGACCTTGCCTGCCATTATCCCCGCCACTATCTGAACGCTCAAGACACGAGGCAACGACCTCGCCCATGACGGGAACCACTTCCGGGACGGCCCGGCTCTTTGCAAGGAGAGCCGAAATGGCTTGGATAATCCTGATCGCTGCCGGACTGCTCGAAGTCGTCTGGGCCTACTACCTCAAACAATCACACGGCCTCACCCGGCTGGTGCCATCTCTGGTGACTTTGGTGACCGCATCGGGAAGCTTCTTCCTTCTGGCCATCGCCATGCGATCCCTGCCGCTCGGCACTGCCTACATGATCTGGACCGGCATCGGTGCAATCGGCGCATTCGCCGTGGGCGTTCTGGTCATGGGCGAGCCCGCCTCTGCACCGCGGATGGCGGCAGCCTGCCTTATCCTGAGCGGACTGGTCCTGATGAAACTCTCGGCCTGAACGCCTGCATCATCGACCGGATGGACCAATTCCTTGCGGCTTTGCGCACTGTCAGACGATCTCACACTTGCATCGCGACAAGCCCAAGGGTAAACCCGCCGCCACGGGTGATTAGCTCAGTTGGTAGAGCGCTTCGTTTACACCGAAGATGTCGGGAGTTCGAGTCTCTCATCACCCACCATCGTTCCCGGCCAGACCAACTGATCAGGCACCTTTGTTCCGACTTCGTTGGCGCATCGGGCCAACTCAGCATGCCGCACCCTCGCCGGCCCGGTGCCGCCCTTGCCAGCCGCCAGCCGGAAGCAGTGATCGCTGCCAATCGGCCAACCCGCGTTCCCTCCCATTTTCTGCTGGCAAATATCCCCCCCGGAGGGTCGCTTGCAATCATCCCAACCGATCAATGCCCGCGTCGACGGGTTAAGATCAGGTAAACGGCTTTTGGAAAAGTGCATATTTTCAATGGCTTGAAAAATGTCCCACAGTGGGACGCCTCCCAAACCCCGCCCTCTCCGCCGCAACGGCCAAAAGAAAACGCGCCCTCAAGGGGCGCGTTAGCGGAAGAATGGTGGGTGATAAGAGATTTGAACTCCTGACATCTTCGATGTGAACGAAGCGCTCTACCGCTGAGCTAATCTCCCGATGGCGCGCTGTTTATCTCGCTTCCCCAGCCTCTGCAAGAGCCTCTTTTTCACCGGATTTGCCCTGCTGCTTTTCACCAACCTTACGCAGTTTGACGG
>JBATMT010000126.1:0-1703 GCA_049289975.1 Paracoccaceae bacterium
GAAAAGGGGCGTCTGTCAGATATGACCCAAAGGAATTCCGAGGAGTCGTCCCATGAAAACCCACGTCAAAGCGCTTGTCGTCGGTGGTGGTGCCGTTGGCACCGGCATCGCCTACCATCTGGCCAAAGCCGGCTGGGATACGATGCTTCTGGAGCGCGACGAACTGACGTCGGGCTCGACGTGGCACGCGGCGGGGCTGCTGCCGTTGTTCAACATGTCCTATGCTACGACCCATATCCACAAGTACTCGGTCGACTTCTATAAAGGGCTGGAAGCCGAGACAGGACTGAATGCGGGCTTCTACGTGGTCGGCAACCTGCGCATGGCTCAGACTGACGCGCGCATGGATGAATACATGCTTTATTCGTCGGTTGCGGAAACAGCCGAGGTCTACCACGAGTTTTTGACGCCAAAGCAGATCAAGGACCGCTGGCCGCTGGTACGGACCGAAGACCTGAAGGGCGCCCTGTTCCACCCGCAAGATGGGTACATCAACCCGGCCGACGTGACGCAGGCAATGGCCAAGGGCGCGCGCCAGTTAGGTGTAACGATCGAGCGTAGGTGGCAGGTAGACGGTTACAAGTGGACCGGCTCCGAGTGGATCGTCTCGGTCACCAAGATGGTCGAACAAGGTGGCAACCTTGTTGCATCAGACGAGAAGGCAGAGATTCATGCCGAGCACGTCGTGACCGCAACCGGCAACCACGCCCAGAGAACTGCCCGACTTCTCGGCGTCAAGACTCCGGCCGTTCCTGTCGAGCACCAGTATATCGTGACCGAACCCGATCCGATGCTGCAAGAATGGCGCAAGAACAACCCTGAGCATCCGGTACTGCGCGATGCAGACGCCAAGTGGTATGTGCGCGAAGAGCGCGGCGGATGGATTCTTGGGCCCTATGAAAAGGGCGCACCGGCGCGCTTCGAATATAGCGTTCCCGACAGTTTCCGCGCCGATCTTTTCCCGCTGGATCTCGAGCGGATCGAGGGCGAATACATGTCCTTCATCCACCGCATTCCATCGTCAGAAACTGTTGGCTTGAAAGACGATTTCAACGGCCCGATCTGCTATACGCCAGACGGAAACCCGCTGGTCGGTCCCTATCCGGGTCTGCGGAACATGTGGATGGCCGAAGGCTTTTCGTTCGGGATCACCGCCGCGGGCGGCACTGGCTATTACCTTGCCCAGATGATGGTCGAAGGTGAGGCCGAGATCGACATGGCTTCGCTTGACCCCAAGCGCTACGGCTCCTGGATGACCACCGAGTATGCGGCCCGTAAGAACGAGGAATGCTACGATCACGTCTTTATCCTGCACCACCCGGATGAAGAGCGCGAAGCGTGCCGTCCGCTGCGCACATCGCCCGCCTATGACCGGCAGAAGTCGCGCGGCGCGCAGTTTGGCCAGATCAATGGCTGGGACCGCCCGAACTACTACGGCCCGATCGACGCACCCGCGAATTTTGACCACGACAGCCGCAGCTTCCGCCGTGGCGGCTGGTGGAAATATGCCGTGGAAGAGGCGAAGGCCATTCGTGAAACGGCGGGCTTGATCGACGCCACCGCTTTCACCAAACATCTGGTGCGTGGCCCCGGAGCGACGGCGTTCCTTGACTGGTTCACCTGCAACACTCTGCCGAAGGTAGGGCGCATCAACCTGACTTATGCGCTGACGCCTGCTGGCACGACGCGCACGGAATACACCA
>JBATMT010000127.1:0-4268 GCA_049289975.1 Paracoccaceae bacterium
TGCCGCCGCCGGCTTACCGTCCGCAACCGGCTCAGGTTCAGGCAAACCGCGATTTCCACGTCGAGGATGATGCAAGCGCCTTTGTTGCTCCGCGTGCCCGCACGCCGGGAACTCCGTCGCCGGAAGCCCTTCAGCGTCTGCAAGCGGCTGTCAGCCGTGCGCCGCAAGCTGCCGGAACGCATCGTCCGCAGCCTGCTGGTTCGGTAGCTCAACCAGCACAGCAACATGCAGACCGGCCCCGGTTCGGGATCAACTCGCTGATCAACCGCATGACCGGCGGGCATTCACCGGCTGCTGCTGCTCCGGCAGAGCGTGCGATGCCCGCGATGCGGACCCAACCACGCCTTTCGGCTGACTATGAAGAAGAGCAAGCGCCCGATCCGGACCAGGAACGTATCGAGATCCCGGCTTTCCTGCGTCGTCAGGCAAACTGAGACGTAACGTCGCCGTGATCAAGCAAGGCCGGGGAGACCCGGCCTTTTTCATTCTTATCAATGGGTTGCAAGTCGTGGCAGAAAAACTTTCTGCGGCGCAGCGCATTGTTTCAGTCCGTTACAAAGAGTGAATTGAGAATAATTTGTAACAGCACTACCTCATCATCAGCAAAGTGCCCGAATGGGCGCGAGAAGAATGGGGCTCATGGTGCAGACCACGATCAGAAGCGCAGCGACGTTCCAGGGGATCGGTCTTCATACCGGTGCCCGAGTGCGTATGACTGTCCGTCCCGCGTCGGCAAACTATGGTATCTGGTTTCGCCGCTCTGACGTGATTGGCCGCGATGCGATGATCCCCGCGATCTGGGATGCCGTCACGCCGTCGCGGCTGTGCACGGTGCTTGAGAACGGGGCAGGCGTCAGCGTATCGACTGTCGAACATATCATGGCGGCGCTGGCCGGTTGCGGCATTCACAATGCGCTGATCGAGATCAATGGGCCGGAAGTCCCGATTCTTGATGGCTCTGCGAAGCCGTTCGTTTCCGCCATTCTGGGCCGTGGCCTGCAAGAGCTTGACGAACCGGTGCGCTGCATCGAGATTCTTGCTGCGGTGGAGTATCGCGAAGGCGAGGCAGTGGCGCGGCTGGAGCCTGCGACGGCGCTGGAGATCGATTTCTCGATCGACTTCACCGACATGGCGATTGGTCACCAGCACAAGCGCCTGTCGATGGCGAACGGCACTTTCGTGCGCGAACTCAGCGATTGCCGGACGTTCTGCCGTCAGTCGGACGTGGATGCTATGCGCGCCAGCGGGCTGGCGCTTGGCGGGTCCTACGAAAACGCGGTCGTTGTCGAAGGTGAAAAGATCCTGACGCCGGGCGGTTTCCGCCGCAGTGACGAGGCTGTGCGCCACAAGATGCTCGACGCGCTTGGCGACCTGGCATTGGCTGGTGGACCGATCCTTGGCCGCTATACGGGCAACCGTGCGGGGCATGCGATGACGAACAAACTGCTGCGCGCACTTTTTGCGCAGCCCGAGGCTTATAGGATCGTGGAATGCGACGAATACAGCAGTCGCAACCTTCCCGGTGCGGGTGTTCGCATCGGCGATATTCCCGCCGTCGCTTGAGCCCTTCCGAAAACATCGAAAGGCGTTTTGCGCAGCCGATTTTTCTGTGCTAGGACGAGACGAAGCGGGCTGGCTCTGCTCCGGTCGGAGCCTGTCTGAAGGAAAATGGAAGCGGGGTAGGCGGGTTATGGTGCGGGGCAGGAAAGCGGCAAAGTTTGTCGGAAGCCTTGCTTTGGTGGCTGCGCTTTCTGCTTGCGCAGGCGGATCCAACAGGGAACCGCCGCTGGATACGCTGACCGCCGAAGATATCTACAAGCGTGGCGAGTATTCGCTGGAGACGAGCAAGAAGGGCAAGGACGCCATCCGCTACTTCAGCGAGGTCGAGCGTCTTTACCCCTATTCGGAATGGGCCAAACGTGCGCTGATCATGGAGGCTTTTGCCTACCACAAGGACCGCGACTACGAGAACAGCCGCTCGACCGCGCAGCGTTACATCGACACCTATCCGGCAGAAGAAGATGCGGCCTATGCGAAGTATCTTCTCGCGCTCAGCTACTATGACCAGATTGACGAAGTCGGTAGGGATCAGGGGCTGACCTTCCAGGCACTTCAGGCACTGCGGGCAGTGATCGAGGAATATCCCGACAGCGACTATGCCAAATCGTCGATGATGAAGTTCGATCTGGCGTTCGATCACCTTGCCGCCAAAGAAATGGAGATCGGCCGCTATTATCTGAAGCGGAAGAATTTCACAGCGGCCTTGAACCGGTTCCGCGTCGTGGTCGAGCAGTACCAGACGACGACACAGACTCCCGAAGCGCTGTACCGTCTGATCGAATGCTATCTGTCGCTCGGCATCACTGACGAAGCACAGACGGCAGGGGCGATTCTGGGTCACAACTTCCAGTCGACTGATTGGTATCAGGATGGCTATGCTCTTCTGACCAAGAATGGGCTGAAGCCCGAGACCAAGGGCAATAGCTGGCTGGCTGCGATCTATCGTCAGGTTATCAAGGGCGAATGGATGTGATGCGGATGGTGCGTGGTAGCACGCACCCCGCAAGTCTGCAGGCGGGGGCTTGAATGCTCAGGACGCTTGAAATCCGCGACATGCTGATCATCGATCGGTTGGAGTTGCAGTTCCAATCGGGATTGAACGTTCTCACTGGCGAGACCGGCGCGGGCAAGTCGATCTTGCTTGATTGCCTAGGGTTTGTGCTTGGCTGGCGCGGCCGGGCCGATCTGGTTCGGCAAGGCGCAGCGCAAGGCGAAGTGACGGCCGAATTCGACCTTCCTGCCGATCATCCGGCCCGCACGGTTCTCGGTGAGGCCGGAATCGACATATCGGAAGAGCTGATATTGCGGCGGGTGACGACGCCGGACGGTCGCAAGACGGCCTATGTGAATGATCGTCGCACGTCGGGTGAAATATTGCGAACCCTGTCGGATCTGCTTGTTGAACTCCACGGCCAGCAAGACGACCGTGGGTTGCTAAATCCGCGCGGTCATCGTCAGTTGCTTGATGAGTTTGCCGGTGCAGATCTGGCGGCGATGCGTGGCGCATGGCAGGCGCGGTCGGCGGCGCGGAAAGCGCTGTCGGTCGCAGAAGCCGAGCAGGCCGCGTTGAAGGCCGAGGAAGACTTTCTGCGACATGCGGTCAAGGAACTGGATCAGCTTGACCCACAACCCGGTGAAGAAGCGGCACTGGACACGAAACGGCGGCTGATGCAGGCCGGAGCGCGCATCCGCGAGGACATTGCACGTGCGCTTCAGGCATTAGGTCCAGACGGGGCCGAAGGCCTGATGGGCGACGCCATGCGCTGGCTGGATGGGGCCGCCGATCGTGCAGAGGGGCAATTGGACGAGTCCATCACCGCGCTTGGTCGGGCATTGACCGAGCTTGGTGAAGCTTCGCAAGGCGTAGAGCGGGCGCTAGACGCCCTGTCATTCAATCCTGCTGAACTGGAGCAGGCCGAGGAAAGGCTTTTTGCCATCCGGGCGCTGGCTCGGAAGCATTCGGTCGCGGCAGATGATCTTGGGGGATTTGCTGATGGATTGCGCCAGCGGCTCGAACTGCTGGATGGTGCTGCCGTCAATCTTAAATCCCTGAATGCAGCAGTGGCGGCGGCTGACGCTGGCTATGAGGCGGCGGCAGATGAGTTGACTGCGCTCAGGAAGAATGCGGCCAAGAAGCTCGACAAGGCCATCGTCGGAGAGCTTGCGCCATTGAAGATGGAGCGAGCTCACTTCGAGACTATCATCAATTCCGGCGAGGCGGGGCCAGAAGGGCGCGATAATGTCGAGTTTACAGTGGCGACCAATCCGGGAATGCCGGCCGGGCCGCTGAACAAGATCGCCTCGGGCGGAGAGTTGTCGCGCTTTTTGCTGGCGTTGAAGGTTTGTCTTGCCCGTGGCGGTGATACTTTGACCATGATCTTCGACGAGATCGACCGAGGGGTAGGGGGTGCCACTGCTGATGCCGTCGGGCGGCGACTCGAGAAGCTGGCGGAAGGCGCGCAAATTCTGGTTGTGACCCACTCGCCGCAAGTTGCGGCGCGTGGGGCCTATCACTGGCGCGTTGAAAAGAGAGTGTCGCACGGAACAACATCGTCGACGGTAGTACCGCTGAGCCCGCAAGAGCGTGTGGACGAAATCGCGCGCATGATGGCTGGCGCTGAAATCACCGGGGGAGCAAGGGCCGCGGCAGAGGCTCTGCTGGCCAGGTAACGCCCCCGGTCCGTCTTTTCCCAGCATGTCGTCGCGAT
>JBATMT010000128.1:0-2340 GCA_049289975.1 Paracoccaceae bacterium
AGCACCAGCTTGACGGTAGCATCGTCAACCTTGGTGATGCCGCCTTCACGCACTTTCTTGGTGGCTTCGTCCACCAGGCCCGGGAAGCGCGAGGCCATTGCGTTGCCTTCGACGTTGCCGTCGGTCCAGCGGACGAAGTTGCGCACCACGTCATCGGCGGTGAAAGCGTCGCCGTTGTTCCACTTGACGCCCTGACGCACCTTCAAGGTGTATTCGGTCGCGTCGGCATTGGCTTCCCAGCTTTCCAGCAACATGCCGCGCAGCGAGCCGTCGTTGTTGTACTCGATCAGATAGTCAAGCCAGCCGCGCGAGAAGTTGGCCAGTTCCGACCAGTCCCAGGTGCGCGGGTCTTTACCGGCCTTGGTTTCCATGTTCATCCGCAGCGTACCGCCCGAAACCGGGTCAGCAGCGCGGGCAGCCGTCGGGGCCGCAAGACCGATCAGCCCATAGGCTGCGGCTGCGGAAACACCCAGTGCAGTCGTGCGTGCCATGAACTCGCGGCGGCTCAGAGTGCCAGCCTTGTGTTCTTCGGCATACATGACTGCCGCCTGATGCAGCGCATCAGTCTTAACGTGTTTCGTCATTCTCATACTCCCTGTGCGAAAGTCCGGATCGTTCGCTGTCTGTGTCCCCGGTCTGCGCCGGGTTGTTGACGAGGCGACAATTGAACTCAGGCTGATATTGCGCACCGTTTTTCACGACACGTCAACGTCCATATACGACACCACAGGTCGCTATGACGTTTTCCGCCAAAAAAGACGGAGGATTCCGCCATCACGGAATTGCGAACGGCCGTCAGACAGACTTGCGGAAGGCCGAAGGCGTCTTGCCGGTACGGTGCTGGAAGGCGCGCGTGAAGTAGGCCGCCGAGGTAAATCCAAGCGCCTGAGCCACTTGGCTGACCGGCATGCGTGTTTCCGTCAGAAGCTTTCGCGCCTCGAATATGACCCGGTCGTGCAGCAGGTCAGAGGCCGATCTTCCACAGGTCTTGTTACACACCCGCGTCAGGTGCGTGGAGGTCACGCCAAGTTCGCGCGCAAAATCGCTCACGCCCATGCCGCTGCGGAAGTTCTTCTCCAGAATGTCGGCATAAGCCCGCGCCAGCCTGCGCGAGGCATCGGGGCGCTTGGTCTCATCGCCGGACACTGCCGCCTGACGCTCCAGCCACACACCAAGGATGCCCAGATAGTGCAGCGCCGCCTTTTCCTTGCCGGGGCGGTCGGTCTCGGTCTCGCGGACGATATTCTCGATGATGCCCGACAGTTCGCTTTGTGGCACCACATCACGAATGCGCAGATGCATCGGCGATTGTGGCAGGTCCAGCCCGTGATCGCGGCCAAAGAACAGCGCCGTCCCGAAGGTCTGCGGCCCGACCTCAAAGCCGTGCATCACACCCGCCGGAATGTAGATCGCATTGTGCGCGCCATAACCGCGCGTGATACCGCCCACGGTGATCCGCCCCTGACCACGGGTGAACCACAACAAGAGCGGCTCCGCATAGGCACGCATCGCCTCGACCCGCCAGCGACCACCGCTGGCAAGCCGCGGAATCGGCACCAGTCGCAACGGCTTCGCCTCGGCCTCGGGAAGGGCAACGGCCGGACGCGGCGCACGGCGCCCCACGGCTTTCGCAGGCGCATCTTTCTCGATCACAGCCGTCTGGGGCTGTGCAGCGGGGCGCCTGCCATTCTCGAACTGAGACAGCGGTGGGCCTGAGAAAAGTTTTGCCATGCGTACATTGCCTTTGAGTCGGTGGAAAGATTGAGGCGGGGCAAATCAACCTAATCGGTATTCATACAAGCACACTCAGCCGCAAATTGCGCTGACCAGCTAGGTGCGTTTTATGAAATTTCCGGGAGAAGGCCAAGGAAAAACTTCTGCCAAATCAAGCATGTCGGCAAAGGCTGGCCGAATGCTCAGATGATAGGCAGATCGGGCCTTACGCCCTGCCACGCCCCCATCCGCCGCCGCAGCCATGTCCGTTGCCGCTTGGCATACTGGCGGCTTTGCGCCTTTGCGGCAGATATAGCGTCGGGCAGGGTGGTCTGCCCCCGCATGTACGCCACCAACTCCGCCGCGCCGATGGCCTTGGCCCACAGCGCCTGCGGTTTCCATATCGGCAAGACCGCCTCGACCTCGGCCAAAGCGCCCTGTTCCATCATGGCGTCAAACCGCCGGTCAATCCGTTCCGCCAGCCAGTCGCGGTCGCACTCCAGCTTGAGGCACGTCGCCGCATCCGCTGGCAACAGCGCAGGGCCCGTCTCTGCCTGCCACTCCGCCAACCCGCGCCCCGTCGCCCTGAGAACCTCCCACGCCCGCTGGATGCGCGCCGGGTTCAGC
>JBATMT010000129.1:0-4064 GCA_049289975.1 Paracoccaceae bacterium
GCCCAGATCAGCATCACTTATCGGTTTGCAAGCGGTCAGCGTTCCATCACCAAACAACAGAAACGGCTTGCCTCCTTTCAGCCGATCGATTTGCCCCGACAGTGACTTGAAGTAAGCAGTGGGGCGCACGATGGAATAGGTCAGGTCCGAGGCAACCAGTTCAGCCTCAAACGCCAGCTTCGCATGCTGAAATGCCAGCAAGGGGCGCTGCACGCAGATTGCCGACAGCAGTACCATCTGCCCCACACCCGCCAGTTTGCCCACATTCAGGGCAGAGACGTGCGCACGATGGTCAATCTCCCACGCAGTTCTTGGCGTGCCCGTCCGCGAAGCGAGGCAAGAAACGATGGCATCGAACGTCTCGCCCGCAAACCCGTCACGAGCCATTGAAACGGGGTCTGACACCTCGCCATATCGCAATATAGCACCCGCAGGCAAAGCAGGCCTATCGGAAGGCTGTTTGCGGATCAGGCACACAACCTCATGCCCTCGGTGCAGAAGAGCAGTCAGCGTGGCACGCCCGATGGTACCGGTCGCACCCATCATGAAGACACGCTTTGGGCCTGACGAGTGACTTGGCATAGCATCAATCATGTTGCAGCAAAGGTGCGAGTGCAGGCAGATTAAGTCAAGTAGATCAGAGGCTTTAATAAGGCCAAAGCCTCATGCAACATGACTAGCAAAGTTTGTGCTTCACTCGGCCTCATTCCATCAAACGTCGGCGCTGTTTTAGGTTTACGAGATGACTGCCTTCAGGGATTGTGGGTGACAGTTTTGTAGCGCACTGCCTCATGTTTGATCTCGACGCCAAATGGACTTGCCCGGAAAATGTGGAGAGCACCAACTGAGGAACCAGGAGGTGTTCTATGGGAAACGGGAATAGACCGACGCCGGAGTTTCGGCGGGAAGCGGTGCGGCTTGCACTGACCAGTGGCCGGACGCGGCGGGAGATAGCGGAGGATCTGGGCATCGGCTTGTCGACGCTGACGCGGTGGCTCGGGCAGGAACGGGATGTCAGGGAGCCGAGTGAGGTCCCGGTCGATCTGCATGCTGAGTTGAAGCGGTTGCGGCGAGAGAATGCGGTTCTGAAGCAGGAGCGCGACATCCTAAAAAAGGCCGCGGCCTTCTTCGCGAGAGAGGGAAGTCGATGACCTTCGGCTTCATCGAAGCGGAGAAGGCCAGCTTCCCGATCAGCCGGATGTGTCGTGTCCTCGAGGTCAGCCAGAGCGGGTTCTTTGCCTGGCAGGAACGGCCTGCTTGTCGTCGTCAGCAGCAGGACATGGTCTATCTGGCGCATATCCGCACGGCCTTCGCCCTGTCGAACGGCACCTACGGCAGTCCCCGCATGCACCGAGATCTCGTCGATGAGGGCCATGAGATCGGGCGGCATCGCACGGCGCGGCTTATGCGACAGAACCAGTTGATCGCGCGGCAGAAGCGGCGCTTCAAGCGCACGACGGACAGCGAACATGCCTGGCCGGTCGCGCCCAACCTAATCGCGCAGGACTTCGCGGCGGACGGCCCGGACCGGAAGTGGGGAGCAGACATCTCTTACATCTGGACAGCGGAGGGCTGGCTTTACCTCGCGGTCGTGCTGGATCTCTTCTCCCGGCGCGTCGTCGGCTGGGCCACGAGTGATCGCCTGAAGCGTGATCTTGCGGTGGAAGCCCTGCGCCGTGCTCTCGTGGCTCGCAACCCTGCGCCCGGTCTGGTCCACCATTCCGACCGCGGGTCGCAATACTGCTCGGTCGACTATCAGGCACTGCTCCGCAGACGGGGCATCCTGATCTCGATGAGCGGGCGCGGTAACTGCTATGACAACTCGATGGTGGAAACGTTCTTCAAAACCATCAAGTCAGAGCTAATCTGGCCGGTTGCATGGCAATCCCGCCAGCAAGCCGAAAACGCCGTCGCCAGATACATCGATGGGTTCTATAACCCCGTCAGGCGGCATTCATCGCTCGGCTTCCAGAGCCCCATCGCCTTCGAGCGGAAGGCCCAGGAAGTGAGCTAAACGCTCTCCACAAAAGTCGGGCAAGTCCAACACGATCCAATTCAGTTTCGTGCCGGAGGGAGTGGATGGATGCAGTTGCGCCGATCCCCAAAACTAGACCTAGAACAAACATGATCAACATATATGATCTGGATGTGTTCACTGACTACCTCCGAAAGTGAATGGTTTGTCAAAAGCAGGGGCCGATAGAGTAGGTCTAAAATCACCGAAGCCGATTGCATTTATGGCACCGGAAGTAAATGAATTACTGTTTTTCCCAAGAGGTGAGTATCGAGTATTGGATAAGTTTGTTTTTTGAACAAAGTTCTCTAAGACATCACTTACATCAGTGTACTCGGCATCTGCTTCCAGCACCGTTTCAACTTTTTCTGGCTTCTCATTCCATTCAACCCGCTCCGCCTTTGCCCCGCTAACGGCTACGGCGTTCCCAAAACCGTTAGGAGGGGGCTATCAGACTAATGCGAACTCGTCTCAGAGCCCCTACCCCGGCCCGGCTTCAAGCAGCAAAAAGCGCGCGCCACTCGATCAAAGCAGCGGCATGGTTGGCTTTGAAGTTTTCTCGGGAGTAGAGCGCGCGTTCCTGATTGAAGTGGTTGTAAATCGAACCATGCACTGAAGCGAACTTCTGCAGACTTCGCATTTGGCGGAAGCGCAGCATCGCTCGCTCCCGCCTTCGAAACGGCAAGTGTGACTTCTCGGCACGGTTGTTGACCCACCGCCCCATCTCGCGGTCATCACCGCGGCCAAGGTCTTTCAGGGCGGCATCATAGGAGCGCAGGCGATCCGTGACGATCTCTTGAGGCCGACCGTACCGACGCATGGCTTTCTTGATGAACAACAATGCAGCTTTGCGGTCTCGCGTCTTCCTCACGAAACTCTCCAGGACCACGAGTTCGTGATCGACGGCGCGCCAGAGATAGTGCGTCTTATCGTTGATCTTTGCGTACATCTCATCAAGGTGCCACAGCCAGAGGCTCACTTGGTGCAGCCCCTAAGCTCGTCTCCGCCGGCTCTCGGACGCTAAAAGCGGTCCAATCCTGTTCCACCAGTAGCGCGCCGTTTCATGGCTGATCTCCCCACCTCGTTCGTGGAGCAGTCTTGGACGTTCGGAAGGGTCAAAGGGAACCGAATGCAGAGCAACGCCGCCAGACGGATGATCTCGGGTCTGGTCTTGAAGCGGCGGAAGGGTGAGCGATTGGTCATCCGACATGGCTAAGTTGGCGAAATGCGCAGAACAATCGACCTTCCTCTGATAGCGCCAGCGAGTAAGCCACTCAAATATCGATGGAATTCCTGGGGCGAAACGTCAAGAATATCCCGGAAAATCGCCAATACGCTGTTAATTCCCTGTATCCCCAGCGCAACCGGCAAACTCCACCTGCTCCACCAGGGCGCAGAGACTGCATTGCCGATGGCGCGCTTGACCGCGGAACAACCACGTCTCCGCAGACCCTCACTCCCGACAACCCACGGACATCGCGCGACAATAGGTTGCGAAAAACAGCGATATGCAATCTTGGGTTGTGGGTGGCGGAAGCGGTGGGATTCGAACCCACGGTGGAGTTCCCCCCACGCTAGTTTTCAAGACTAGAGCCTTAAACCACTCGGCCACACTTCCATCTCAGGCAGCCCAATAGCCGAGGAAAGTCGATTCTGAAAGTCGCGCCGCGCTGATTTCTGCCGTTCCCCATGGCGCATCTGCGGCGTGCCGCTTTTCATGTGGCGGCGGCTGGGATAATGTCGCGCGCAAGCGCGAGACAGCGCGGACGAAAGCACGAAGCTGAAGGCAAAGGCTTGAACCTATGCCACTGTCAGCCAAGGCACCGAGGCATAAGCGCACGGCAGGCGCATGAAGGGGCAAGAACATGTTGACGAGCCGGACACGGATCGCACTGATTATGGGTACAGCGCTGAGCTTGTCGGCCTGTCAGATGGGTAACTTTGCAAGCTCTTTTAAGGGCCACAAGGCGGGCGACGAAGCCGCAGTTGAAACGGCAGTGCCCGGAAATTCCGCCGCTGCGATCCCGTCCGGTGGTGAACGGGACGTCGA
>JBATMT010000130.1:0-3361 GCA_049289975.1 Paracoccaceae bacterium
CCTGCAAAGCGTCCGCATTGACGACCTGCCGCCCTTGCGCCTCGGCGATCCTGAGCGCCAGCGCCGACTTGCCCGAAGCCGTCGGCCCGGCGATCAACACCGGCAAGTCCCCCGGAATATCGTTCAAATTGTCCAGAGTTTGTCCCTTTCCCGGCACATCTCGCAATCTGTCGTGTCCCGCAGCAGTTTCCGCCGTTGAACCTCGCGCCGATTTCAGCCATTTTGCGCGCCAGCACAACCCGCGGCAAGCGAGCCTCAAAGGCTTGCGCCCGTCCATCTGATTGAAAGAGAGCATAATGACCGGGGCAACAGAACCCACCGTCACCTACAAACGTGTCCTGCTGAAGATTTCCGGCGAAGCCCTGATGGGCGATCAGGGCTACGGCCTTCACCCGCCAACCGTCCAGCGCATCGCGAACGAGATCAAGTCGGTCCGCGACATGGACGTCGAGATCTGCATGGTCATCGGCGGCGGCAACATCTTCCGCGGTCTGCAAGGCTCGGCGCAGGGGATGGAGCGGACCACGGCCGACTACATGGGTATGCTCGCCACCGTCATGAACGCACTCGCCATGCAGGCCGCACTTGAATCCCTCGGCGTCTTCACCCGCGTCATCTCGGCCATCCCGATGGATCAGGTGTGCGAGCCCTACATCCGCCGCCGCGCCGTCCGCCACCTTGAAAAGAAGCGCGTCTGCATCTTCGCCGCCGGCACCGGCAACCCCTATTTCACCACCGACACCGCCGCGACGCTGCGCGCCAACGAAATGGGCTGCGAGGTGATCCTCAAAGGCACCAAGGTCGATGGCGTCTACGACAAGGATCCCAAGAAACACGCCGACGCCAAACGCTATGACCACGTCACCTACGACGAAGTCCTCCAGCAGCATCTCGAAGTGATGGACGCCTCGGCAATCGCCCTCGCGCGGGACAACAATCTGCCGATCATTGTCTTTTCTCTGGACGAACCGGGCGGTTTCAGGGGGATATTGTCCGGCAAAGGCACCTATACAACTGTCAAAGGCTGACGATCTATCTTTCCTGAACGCGCGCCGTTATTGTGCCGCGAAATTCGACTAATAGCCGATCAGAGATCACGAGACGAACATATGCCTGACGACCTAGACATTGATATTGATGACCTGAGCCGCCGCATGGACGGCGCACTTGCCTCTCTCCGGCACGAATTCTCCTCGCTGCGCACGGGGCGCGCCTCGGCCTCGCTGGTCGAGCCGATCCAGGTCGAAGCCTACGGCCAGATGACACCGATCAACCAGCTTGGCACCGTCAACGTGCCAGAACCGCGGATGGTCACACTGAACATCTGGGACAAGGCGATGGTCGGCAAGGTCGAGAAGGCCATCCGTGAATCCGGCCTTGGCATCAACCCGCAACTCAACGGCACCATCATCATGCTGCCGATCCCCGAGTTGAACGAAGAACGTCGCCGCTCGCTGACCAAGGTTGCCGCCGACTATGCCGAACGCGCCCGCGTTGCAGTCCGCAACGTGCGCCGCGACGGCATGGACCAGATCAAGAAGGCAAAATCTGCCGGCATGGCCGAAGACGATCAGAAAATGTGGCACGACGAAGTGCAGGAACTGACCGACAAGTCCATCGCTGCGGTTGACAAGGCACTCGAGGCAAAGCAAGCGGAAATCATGCAGGTCTGACCGGGTGTCAACCGGGCAGGGCGAAAGGGCAGCAGCGCCGATGGCGGCCAAGGATATAACCGAACGGACGGCCTCGCACGTCGCCATCATCATGGATGGCAACGGTCGCTGGGCCACCTCGCGTGGCTGGCCGCGTCTGGTAGGCCATCGCCGGGGGGCTGACCGCGTCCGCACCATCGTCCGCGCGGCGCCCGATCTGGGCATCCGCTACCTGACGATCTTCGCTTTCTCGACCGAAAACTGGAAGCGCTCCACCGAAGAGGTCATCGGCCTCATGTCGCTCTTTGCCCGCTATATTCAAAGCGAGGCGGACAAGCTCCATCAGGCGGGCGTGCGCGTGAAGTTCATCGGTGGCCGCGACCGTCTGGAACTGACGTTGCAGAACCTCATGGCCGGGATCGAGGAAAAGACCCGCCACAACGAACGGCTGGTGCTGACCGTCGCCATCAACTACGGCGGCCGGGACGAGGTCGCCCGTGCCGCAAGGCGCGCCTGCGCCGATGTGGCAGCGGGGCGGCTCAAGCCCGAGGACATGAACGAGGATGCGATCACCGCGCGTCTCGATACCGCCGATCTGCCGGACCCGGACCTCATCATCCGCACCTCTGGCGAAAGCCGCACGTCGAACTTCCTTCTCTGGCAGTCGGCCTATTCAGAATATGAATTCACCGACACGCTGTGGCCCGATTTCACCCCGCAAGAACTCAGCGACATCGTCGCCCGCTTCTCGCGCCGCGAGCGGCGCTTTGGCGGTGTCGTCAACGCATGAGCACGCCTTCTAAATGGGACGACCTGAAAGTCAGGGTGCTGTCGGGTATTGCGGTGCTGGCCATCGGGGTTCTTGCAATCTGGATCGGTGACTGGGCGATCCGCTGCCTCTCGGTTGTCGTCGCTGGCCTGATGCTGTGGGAACTGTCGCGCCTGACCGCGCCCGCCCAGCCGCAGACCGCCACCGCCATTGGCGCGCTCGCCGCCGGGTCGATGGCGCTGATCTTCTGGTTTCACGGCGCTTACTGGCTTGTCCTCCTGCTGCTGCCGTCGATCCTCGGCCTGATTACCCCGCGCCGCGACCGGCTGATCTACGCGATCTATGCCTTTGCCATCATGCTCGCCTGCTACGCCTTCGTCGCCTTCCGCGAAGGCTACGGGCTTGCCTTCACCCTCTGGCTCGTACTCGTGGTCATCGCCTCTGACGTGATGGGCTATTTCGGTGGCCGCATCATCGGCGGTCCCAAGTTCTGGCCGCGCGTTTCGCCCAAGAAAACCTGGTCCGGCACCATTGCCGGCTGGCTGGGTGCCGCGCTGGTCGGCCTTGGCTTCGCACTCGCCGATGGCGAGCCGATGATTCTGGTCCTCTTCTCGGCGTTAGCTGCCTTTGCCGCGCAAATGGGCGACATTGCCGAAAGCGCCATCAAGCGCAGGGCAGGGGTCAAGGACTCATCGGCACTGATCCCCGGCCACGGCGGCCTTCTTGACCGCTTCGACGAGATGATCGGCGCTGCGGTGTTCGTGATCCTCTGGGGCCTCGTCCGCCTGCCGCTCCCCGATTTCGGAGGCTGACCTCCGGTGCGCAGCATATCGGTTTTTGGCGCGACAGGCTCCATTGGCGAAAGCACCTTCGATCTTCTCATGCGACAGGGCGGCCCGTCTGCCTATCGCACCATCGCCCTGTCCGGGGGCCGCAACGT
>JBATMT010000131.1:0-8078 GCA_049289975.1 Paracoccaceae bacterium
GCCTTGAGGCCAGTGAGAGAATCGTACGCCAGACTCGGGCCTTACGCGCCGCTGTGCAAGTATCGGCCCGCCGTTTTTGCCGCCGTTTGCGCCATATAATGCGCTTGCGCATTTGACCCGTGTCAAAGTGGCGGTCTTCGTGACGGGTTAGCCTTGGTTGCAAGTTGCCAGTCGAAGGAGAGAACGATGTCCCACACGCCGCATGAACTGATCGAGGAATTCCCGCACCAGCAAGACAAGCTTCACGCTCTTAAGTCCGCAAATGCGCACTTTGCCAGGCTCGCTGACAGCTACCATGAGGTCAACCGCCAGATTCACCGCGCCGAATCCAACGTGGAGCCATTGGAGCAACTTAAGGAAGTGGAACTGCGCAAGAAGCGGTCACATCTGAAGGACGAAATCGCAGCGATACTGGCAAAGGCCTGATATCACGGCACTTCGGGCGGCTCGACGGCCGCCTGAAAATTCTCGAAAAACTGATCGGCCAGCTTGCGCGCGAACCCGTCAATAAGCCGGGAGCCAAGCTGGGCGATCTTGCCACCGACATTGGCGTTGACCGTATAGGTCAACTCGGTTCCGCCTTCGTCGCCGGGGGCAAGCGAGACATTCGCGCCACCTTTTGCATAGCCCGCAACGCCACCCGACCCCTCGCCGGTGATGGTGTAGCTTTTGCCCGCCACGATGTCAGAGAGGGTGACCTTGCCCTTGAAGGTGGCTTTCACCGGTCCGACTTTCTGTACGACGGTCGCCTCGAACCCTTCTTCGGGGCTGCCGGTCAGTTCGGTGCAGCCGGGAATGCAGCTTTTGAGTGTCTCAGCGTCGTTCAGCCTTTGCCAGACCGCGTCCGTGCTGGCGCGCAACTGGCGACTCCCGGTCATTTCCATGGCTGATCCCTCCCCGATGTGCCGTCAGGTTAGGCACTCGGCCTGCCACGTGTCAAAGGGGATCAGGAGATTTCGTAGGGCAGCAGTCCGCGCCTGTCTGGGTCGATCCTGAGCCGTCGTTCCAAAGGTGGGACAGACCGTTGATGGCAGTTTGCGCGCTCGCAGATGCGGCAGGAAATGCCGATCGGTTCGTAGGCGCGTGCGTTGGTCAGGTCGAGATCGTCGGCATAGACCATGCCTCGGGCATGGCTGATCTCGCAGCCAAGTGCGATGGCATAGCGGCGGACGGGTGCGTTGAACGATCCGCCCGGTTTCGACACGTCGCGGGCCAGACACAGGTAACGCACGCCGTCCGGGGTTTCCGCCAGTTGGCGCAGGAAACGGCCCGGCGTTTCAAAGGCGCGATAGACGTTCCACAGCGGGCACGCGCCTCCAAAGCGCGCGAACTGCAGGCGCGTGGCCGAATGGCGCTTGGTGATGGTTCCGGCCTGATCGACGCGCACGAAAAAGAAGGGGATACCTTTCAGGCCGGGGCGTTGCAGCGTTGAAAGCCGATGGGCCACTTGTTCGATCGACGCGCCGAAGCGGTCGGCGAGCCTTTCGAGATCGTGACGGGTTTCGACGGTTGCGGCAAGGAAAGCCCGGTAAGGCATCAGTGCGGCACCTGCGAAATAGTTGGCAAGCCCGACCTTGGCGATGGCGCGCGCAGTATCAGTCTGGAAGCGCGCAAGATCGAGCGTTGCCTCCAGCAGATCGTCCTGGGTGAGGAGCGCAAGTTGGTAAAGGATCTGGAACCGTTGTGTCGGCGGGGCCGCGCGGGACGAGATGACAAGTGCCGCACCGTCGCGGCTTCTAAGATCAGAATTATCGGAAAATGTCAAATTTACCCCGCGTTCCCGCAGAAGCGTCTGGGCCCTCTGAATTGCGTCTATCTGCTTGCCATCAGGCGCAGAAAACCGCTCTGCCGCGCGATCGACCGCATCGATGTAATTGTCGCAATAGTGAAAGAAGTCGCGGACCTCTTCCCAGGGCGAGGCACGGCTGGCGCTTTCGTTGCGGCCAAGGGCTTCGTCCAGCGAGGCGAGCCGTTCGTGGCTTTGCCGATAGGCGCGGTGAAGTTCCAGAAAGGCCCGCGCAAAGGCTGGTGCGTTGGAAGCGGCAAGGCGCAGGTCGGCCAGCGGTGTTGCGGCGTCGGCAAAGACCGGATCGGCCAAAGCCTCGCGCATGTCCGAGACGATGCGTTCGGCGTCGCCTGTTGCCAGTTCGGTGACATCCATTCCGAAGTCGCCCGCCAGTGCCAGAACCACAGACGCTGAAACGGGGCGATGGTTGTTTTCCATCTGGTTGAGATAGGGCAGGGACACGCCCAGCTTCTCGGCAAAGGCCTTTTGCGTCAGCCCGACGCGCGACCGCGTCTCGCGCAGTTTGACACCGGCATAAAGCTTTTGGGTGGCCATGGCAGTCCTCGGATTTGCTAATGCCGAGGGTAGGGTTTGCAAATGGCTCTGGCAAGCCTCTAGCGGATCAGGCGACGCTCGCGGCGTATGACCAGAAGGATGGCGAGCGTCGAAAGCGCCGAACTGACCGCCATCACGGAAAGAAGCACATAGTGCCCTGCAGTTTCAGAGAGGAGCGGCCCGGCGATTGCTGCAAGGATCGCACCGCCACCGATCATCATTGCGCCGCCAAGTCCCGAAGCGGAACCCGCAAGATGCGGTCTGACGGAAAGGATCCCGGCATTGGCGTTGGGCAGCGTGATGCCGTTGCCGACGGCCATAAGCCCGACCGTGGTGAAGAAAATCAGCGGATGGGCGGGGCCAAGCGCCGCGACGATTGCGCCTAGCAGCAGCGCGACCGTCGAAAAGACTGTCCCCGCCAGCACCATACGGTTGATCCCCACGCGGACGGACCAGCGCCCGGCGACGAAATTGCCAAGTGCATAGCCAATCGCCGGAGCCGCGAAATAGTAGCCAACCGCCGCTGGCGACAGGTGAAAGACAGTCTCTCCCACGAAGGGCGCACCGCCGAGATAGGCAAAGAACGACCCCGAAGCGAGACTGGCGACGGAGGAATAGCCCCAGAAGCGCGGCGAGGCGAGAAGCTCGGGGTATTCGCGGATCTGTGCAGCGAAGCTCCGGCCCGTAGGCTTTGCCGTCTCGCCCAGATCGGCCCAGACAAGGGCAATCATCAAGACGCCAAGGACACCAAGAAGGACAAAGCTCGCCTTCCAGCCAAACACCTCGTCGAGCGCCCCGCCGACGGCAGGCCCGATCATCGGCACCACCGACATAGCCATCGTGACATAGCCGATCATTGACGCGGCCTGTTCCGTTGGCACCATGTCACGGATGACGGCGCGTGACAGAGCCATGCCTGTGGCTACGACCGCCTGCACGACCCGCGCCGCAAGGAACCATTGCGCCGAGGGCGCAAAAAGCGCGGCGAGCGTCGCTACGACAAAGATCACCAATGCGGCAAGGATGATCGGGCGGCGACCATACCTGTCGGAAAGCGGCGTGACGAGAATTTGCAGGACGGCGCTTCCGGCAAGATAGAAGGACACCGCAAGCTGCATGACCGCATAGTCGACCTTGAACCACGTCGCCATTCCGGGCAGCGAGGGCAGGAAGATGTTCATGGCGAGTGTCGACAGCCCCGCAAGGGCGACGAGCGTCACAAGATGTGGCGGGGTCCGGCGATCAAGGAAACGGGTGGGTTGCATCCGCCTTTGCTATCTGATGCCGGCCGCGGATTGAAGGGGCGTTGGCTGGCGGCAGGAGCAGGGGAGGCTTTGCCTCCTCTGACCCCTCCGGGATATTTGTGAACAGAAAATGGGTGCGGGTCAGCTTCGGCCCTGGAAGATGAACCAAGCCCCGAGCGCGATAAAGCCAAAGCCCACGCCGTGTTGCCAGGTCAGTTTCTCGCCGAGATAGGCCCACGAGAAGATGGCAAAGACCGACAGGGTGATGACTTCCTGAATGGTCTTGAGTTGGGCAGCCGAAAAGACATTGGAGCCGTAACGGTTGGCCGGGACCTGAAGCACATACTCGAAGAAGGCGATGCCCCAGCTGACCAGAATGACGATGTAAAGCGGCGAAGTCTTGAACTTCAGGTGGCCATACCATGCGAAAGTCATGAAGACGTTCGACGCGATCAGGAGGCCGATGGTCAGGATTGGCGTGGGAATGGCGGGCATCGGAATCTCCGTTATGGTTGGCCAAGCGAAACGGCGTTTGCATAGGATTCGCAAGGGTCCGTGGGCAGTTTGCAATTTGCAGATGTCCTGCTGCCAATAATTTGCAAATTTTCCATGTTCTGCTTTGCCGCACGGCAGCATGAGACTATGGTGCACCCAACCTGGAGGGGGACAGAATGAAAGATATCCTGACCGAGCTTGAAACCCGACGTGAAGCCGCGCGCCAGGGCGGCGGCCAGCGCCGTATCGATGCGCAGCACGCGCGTGGCAAGCTGACGGCGCGGGAACGGATCGAGTTGCTGCTGGACGAGGGGTCTTTCGAAGAGTTCGACATGTTCGTCGCCCACCGCTGCACCGACTTCGGGATGGAACAGGATCGGCCTTCGGGCGATGGTGTCGTGACCGGCTGGGGCACCGTCAATGGCCGTATGGTCTATGTGTTTTCGCAAGACTTCACCGTGTTCGGCGGCTCGCTGTCAGAGACACACGCGCAGAAGATCTGCAAGATCATGGATATGGCGCTGCAAAACGGCGCGCCGGTGATCGGGCTGAACGACTCGGGCGGCGCGCGCATTCAGGAAGGCGTTGCCTCGCTCGCAGGCTATGCCGACGTGTTCCAGCGCAACGTGCTGGCCTCGGGTGTGGTGCCGCAGATTTCGGTGATCATGGGGCCTTGCGCGGGCGGCGCGGTCTATAGCCCCGCCATGACCGACTTCATCTTCATGGTGAAGGACACCTCCTACATGTTCGTGACCGGTCCTGACGTGGTGAAGACTGTCACCAACGAGATCGTCACGGCAGAGGAGCTTGGCGGCGCCTCTACCCATACGAAGAAGTCTTCCGTTGCAGACGGAGCGTTCGAGAACGACGTGGAGGCGCTGGCGGAAGTGCGGCGGCTTGTCGACTTCCTGCCGCTCAACAACCGCGAAAAGGCGCCGACCCGGCCCTTCTTCGACGATGTGGCGCGGCTGGAGCCGAGCCTCGATACGTTGATCCCGGACAATCCGAACCAGCCCTACGACATGAAGGAACTGATTTCGAAGATCGCCGACGAGGGCGACTTCTTCGAGATCCAGAAGGACTATGCCGCAAACATCATCACCGGGTTCGCGCGGCTAGAGGGGCAGACGGTCGGCGTGGTGGCGAACCAGCCGATGGTGCTGGCGGGGTGCCTCGACATCGACAGCTCGCGCAAGGCGGCGCGCTTCGTGCGCTTTTGCGATGCGTTCGAAATCCCGATCCTGACGCTGGTTGATGTGCCGGGCTTCCTGCCGGGCACCGGACAGGAGTATGGCGGCGTCATCAAGCACGGCGCGAAGCTTCTTTTTGCCTATGGCGAGGCGACTGTGCCGAAGGTCACTGTCATCACCCGCAAGGCCTATGGCGGCGCCTATGACGTGATGTCGTCCAAGCATCTGCGTGGCGATTTCAACTATGCCTGGCCCACCGCCGAGATCGCGGTGATGGGGGCCAAAGGCGCGGTCGAGATCCTCTATCGCAGCGAACTGGCCGACAAGGACAAGATCGCGCAGCGCACCAAGGACTATGAATCCCGCTTTGCCAACCCGTTCGTGGCGGCCGAAAAGGGCTTCATCGACGAGGTGATCATGCCGCATTCGACCCGCAAACGCGTGGCGCGGGCCTTTGCCTCGCTTCGGTCGAAGAAACTGACGAACCCGTGGAAGAAGCACGACAACATACCCTTGTAGGCTGCGAGATGCGTCTGGCTCAGATCGCCCTTTGTCTTGTGTTTGCAGCGGCGCCCGCCAGTGCCGAGGAGAAGATCACTTTGCCTTCCGGTCGAACAGTCACCTACTTTGAAACCGTCAGCGCCGTGACCGGGCCGGAAGGGCTGACCTATCGGTTTCGCTTCGTCGATCCGACGCTGGTGCGTGAGGACGACGGTGGCGGCGAGGATGATCAGACGGCGGACCCCTCGATCGCCGACAGCCAGATGGACGGCGAGGATCAAGGCGGCGTGATCTTTAACCCCGAGGGCGGCGCAGGGGACGCGCAACTCAAGGACATGACCTTCCTGTGTGAGACCTTCGCCCTGGCGCGTCTGCCCAACCTCGGCCCACAGGCGCAACAGGTCATCATCAGCATCGCCGACCGGCCCGTGCCGTTTGGCGAGCCGGACCCAGATGTGGTTCAGGTCTTCGAGGCATTTCGCCCCGAAGGCAAAAGCTGCGTGTGGGAGGGGTTCTGACCATGCCCTTCTACGCCTTGATCCGGGTCATTGCGACCCGCTCTGATGATGCAAATGAGTCACAGACAGCGACGTTGGGCGCAGCGCGTTTGGCGCTTGCCGCCGATTTTGTTAGGTTGGGTTCGGGCCGGAACAGTCTGGCGCCGAACAACAAACCCAATCGGGTGGACGCGAGGCACTGCGTAACCGCCCTTGAGAGCAGGAGCTACCCATGTCCAAGATCGCCGTCGTTGCGGTTATTGCAATCGCTGTCCTGGCCGCTTGCGCCAAGAAGAACGATGTCACCTACGTCGACACCCCGGTCAGCCAAGAGCCTGTGTTCACCGGCAAGTACGGCAGCTGATAATTCGCGCCGGGTCCGGGTCTCAGGCTTGACCTGTTACCCGGTCCCGGCCCGCATGCGGGCAGTCAGCGAACGGAGCACTGCCCCATGCTGAAACATCGTGGCTTCCCGGGCCGTCTTCCGGGCACTGACCATCAATTCGTCATCCGTCGCGGCAACCCCAAGGGTGTCACGCCTCTGGTGGCCCGCGAACGCTTCCGCGACCGCAGCCCTGGCGACCGGCGCGCCGATGTCGGCTTCCTTCAGGCCCTGATCGAACATTTCGGCGGCGAGCCGTTCGAGCGTGGCAATCTCGATGCGGGGCGCCTGTCGTGGCTCTTCGGGCGCGAGGTTCTTGCCGTCGAGGATCCGTTTGATGCCGAAAGCTATGAGGCGCTGCTGCGGGTCGACCTGAAGAAGGCACGCCAGTCTTTCCCCGAACTATACACCGGGGACGAATAGGCATGTTTTCGCGCAGCCACATTGCTCTCGCGCGGGTTGCCGCCGACCCTGCCGGGGTGGCCGACAAGGGCATTGCAAGCGCGGCGCGCCATGCTCATTCTCCGTCTCAGGTCTCGCCAGATAGCACCCGCGAGACCTGTGTTTGTCAAAACCGTTACCCTTCCCCTTCTGGGTGGTCTGGCCAATTTCCGGCCAGACCACTTCTCCTTTGCGGGAATAGGCGGTCAGACGCTCAGCCAGCGAAAAGCCGCGCTTTGCACTTTTCGTGCGGTCGCTTTGCGGGTACTCTGCGCGTCATAATAACGCTCAACGGAGGCCGAGCAAAATGTCCAAACTCAAACTTATCGCTGTCGTCGGTGTCGTCGCTGCCCTGTCTGCATGCGTCCAGGGCAATGGCCAGGGCGTCAAAGCCAACTGCGCGCTCATGGGTGCGGCCGGTGGCGCGGCACTTGGTGCTGTCACCGACAACAACATCGCGACCAGCGCCGTTGTCGGCGGTGTCGGCGGTGCTCTGGCCGGTAACGCAGGCCTGTGCAACTGATCTGAATAATCGTCCGGCCCGCCCGGGTCGGACAATCAAAAATCAAGAAGCCATCGGGGCATCCGCGCCGGTGGCTTTTTCTTTGCTTTGAATTAGGGGAAGGCGTGCGATGTTCAAGAAGATCCTGATTGCCAACCGGGGCGAGATTGCCTGCCGGGTCATCAAGTCGGCCCGGAAGATGGGGATCAAGACGGTGGCGGTCTATTCCGACGCCGACCGCAACGCGTTGCACGTCAAGATGGCCGACGAAGCGGTGCATATCGGTCCGCCTCCCGCTGCACAGTCCTACATCGTGATCGACAAGATCATAGACGCGGTCCGCAAGACCGGTGCCGAGGCCGTGCATCCGGGCTATGGCTTCTTGTCCGAGCGCATGGATTTCGCGGCAGCGCTCGAGAAGGAGGGCGTTGTTTTCATCGGCCCGCCGAGCCCGGCCATTGAAGCCATGGGCGACAAGATCACCT
>JBATMT010000132.1:0-4660 GCA_049289975.1 Paracoccaceae bacterium
GGCATGCCTTCGTCGATGAGGTAGATGTCGAACTCGAGCGCAAGCAAGAGGGAAAAAGTGAAGCGGGACTTCATACCGCTGCTGTAGGTCGAAAGCGGCATATCGAAATACTCGCCGAGCCCGCAGAGCCAACGGCTGAAAGCCTCGACGTAATCAGGGTCAAGAAGGTAGATCTGGGCGATGTAGCGTGCATTCTCACGCGCAGAGAGAGCGCCGCTTACTCCGCCCATGAACCCAAGCGGAAAGGACACGCGGCTGGTCTTGTGGATCCGGCCCTCGTCGGGCTTTTCCATCCCCGCCATCATATTGATGATTGTGGTCTTGCCGGTCCCGTTGCGCGCCAGAATGCCCATCGACTGTCCGAGTTCGACGCGAAAGGACGCCCGGTCAAGTATCACCTTGCGGCTTTGCCCGGTCCAGAAGGACTTACTGACATTGGCGAACTCTATCATTGCTCTGCTCTGGTCGTTCGTTTCAACGAGGTTGACGACTTCTTATCAGATGTTCCGGGCGTCAATATGCCCAAACTTGGCACCCATCGCTACAGTTTTGCGGTCAGGCTATCTTTCGCACCTTCATCAGGCGTCCCACCGCGAGCGAGGTCAGGGCTGCGCCGAAGCTGAACAGAGCCCCCATTTTTGCCGCATCCTGGACCGGACCGCCGGGGAAGGCCACCGATGCCACAAAAAGCGCGACGGTAAAGCCGATCGCCGCGACACAGCCGACGACCAGAAGGTCGGCCATCCGCATTCCTTCGGACAGGCCAAGCCGCAGCACCCGTGCCGCGAACCAGCCAAAGAAGAAAATGCCGACAGGCTTTCCGATCATCAGGCCGAAAAATACAAGCCAGGTCGGTGCGGCGATGGCGTTGAACTCGACGCCTGCGTTGAGGAGGCCGAAGAAGAACAAGATGATTTCGACCGGACGCTTGAGCACATGTTCCATGCGGTTCAGAAGGTCAGTCAGATATTGCTCGGCCTCGGCAAAGACACCAAAGGCACGGTCGGCATGCGGGATGGTGGGGATGATTGGCAAAAGACCAAGCGCGGGGTGAATACCCGCCTCTTGAAAGCCGAACCAACTCAGGCAACCTGCTACGATGTAAGGAACGGACGAGAGCTTCTGACGAACCCATGTCGATGCCGGGCGCATCTGATTGCCACGATCAAGGTAGCGCGGCAGCCAGTTGAACAGGACAAAAACGGCGACCGCTGAGGAAAGCGACAGCAGGAGCCAGGCTGGCGCGAGATCACCGGTTGGGTAGAAAATGGCCAGGACTATTAGACCCGCAGCGTCATCGGCAATCGCCAGAAGCAGCAAAAATCGGATTGCCGGGTGGCCCGCGCCAAAGACCATGCGCCCGACGAGGTAGGAAAAGGCGATGTCGGTTGCGGTCGGTATCGCCCAACCCCGGCTGACATCAGCGAAGATTCCGAGTGCTGCCGCAAGGCCAAGGTAGACGACCACCGGGCCGATCATCCCTCCAGCTGTCGCAATCAAAGGTGTCAGAGCTCGACGGCCCCGGAGCGAGCCCTCTTCGAGGATCAGCGCTTCCCAAACTTCCTTGGCCGCAATAGCGAAGAAGAGCGCCATGAAGACATCGTTGATCAGAAAATGCAGGGTCAGGGTTCGGCGGATCGAACCCCCTTCGAAGCTGGGTTCGCCGATGAGGAAATCGTCGATCAGGACGTAATGCACAAATGCGTGATAACTGTCCGGGTTGTAGTTCGCCCAAACGAGTGCAAGCGCAGTTCCGGCGATCAAGAGGAGCGAGTAAGCGGAAATGTAGCTCCAGACGCGATACATGCAGACCTCGAGGCGCGTTTCAGTGATGTCCTGCGCCTTGAAGGGCAGTCTCATCTCAATGCTGCGCAGTGGCGAGGGTGTCAATCACGGTATTGCAGGGCTCACGCAGCGGTCACCCGGAGTTGGCGGCGGAAGCCTCCGGCGGGGATATTTGGGAAAAGAAGAAGGGAACAGGTTGTCGTGGCAACGGTTCACACTGACGGGTGCAAGGGTCAGGTTTTTGCGATGGAAGAGGATTTGACTGGACTGTTGAGCTCGCTCAATGCGTGCCGCATCTGCGCAGACAGGTTTGCAGCGACCGCGACGGCACATGAGCCGCGCCCGGTTGTTTGGATCGGCGAGGGCGCGCGGATCATTGTGGCGGGGCAGGCGCCGGGTCTTCGGGTGCATGAGTCCGGCAAGCCATTCGACGATGCTTCGGGCGCGCGGTTGAGGGAGTGGCTGGGCGTTGGCGAGGCGCAGTTCTGGGACCGGCGGCGCATCGCCTTTGTGCCGATGGGCTTCTGCTTTCCGGGATACGATGCAAAAGGCTCTGACCTGCCGCCGCCACCTGTCTGTGCGAAAACATGGCGAGCGAGACTGATGGCGCGACTGCCAGAGGTCAGGCTTTTGCTTCTTGTCGGTGGCCATGCGCAGCGCTGGCATTTGGGGGCAGAAGGCGCGCTGTCTGGGGTCGAGGCGACGGTACAGCGCTGGCGCGACCATGCGCCGCTGGTTTTTCCCTTGCCGCATCCGAGTTGGCGCAATACCGGATGGCTGAAACGCAACCCGTGGTTCGCGGACGAGCTTTTGCCAGTTCTGCGTACTCGCGTCGCTGAGGTGCTGAATGACCGGCTTCAAGCCTGAGACCGAACTGGACCATGCCTATGAGGCGAAGATGCGATCGCCCGAGGATCAAGCGAGCCAGCTTGCCTATTATCATCGCTTTGCCGATGCCGAACTGTGCCTGCTTCTTGAAAGTGACGCGGATGGCGACAGGTTGACGCCAGCGGTGTTCGAGTTGGCGGAGGGGCGTTTCGTGCTGGCCTTCGACAGTGACGACCGGTTGGCGAACTTCAGTGACACGCCAATGCCCTTCGTGGCGCTGCCCGGTCGCGTGATCGTGGCTGAATTGGCAGGTCAGGCGATTGGAGTGGGGGTCAATCTTGGTGTTTCGGAGAGCGCCTTTCTGATGCCTGCCGGGGCGGTAGACTGGTTGGCGGACGCGCTAGCGGCGTCACCGCGGGAGGGCATGGCTCTTCCGGTGAGCTTTGCAGCGGTCAGCACAGCGGGACTTGCAGGACGACTGGAAGAAAAGCTGAAGGGTCTGGGGCATCTGGCGAATGCTGTCTGGCTGGCGGAGGCGCGTCATGCCGATGGCCGAATTGCGATGGCCGTCGTATTCGCGGACGCCCGACCAGAGGCCGAGGCAGCGCTTGCCAAGACAGCGGGAGAGGTGGTCCAGTTTGCAGGGTTTGATCCTGCGGGCGTGGATGTGCTGTTCCTGAACGGTGATCAGGTAGAGCGGTCCGAGTTGTCCCGCGTGGGTCAGCGCGTGGCGATCAGTGCCCCCAAAGCTGTTGAGGCGATAAGGGTCGCTCCGCTGGCGCCAGGGAGCGATCCTGGCAAGCCGCCGATACTGAGATAGGCCGGGTCAATACCCGCGTGTGCGGTCTACGAGGCAAAGCAATGGCTCGCCGGCCTCGCCCCTGCGAATATTTTCGACGAGCACGCGGCAGGCGCTGCTGACGCGGGTGTCTGCCGCGATATGCGGGGTCACCGTAACGTGCGGATGAGCCCAGTAGGGATGTGCGGGTGGCAGCGGTTCGACGCGGAAGACGTCAAGCGTGGCGTGACGAATGGCACCGGAATTCAGCGCAGCCAGTAGGGCGTCGTCGTCGATCAGCGGACCGCGACCGGGGTTGATGATAAAGGCGCCTTTTGGAAGCAGGCCAAGGCGACGGGCGTCAAGGATGTTGGTGGTGTCGGGGGTGAGCGGCATCAGCAGGACGACGATCTCTGCTCCAGAAAGTACCTTGTCGAGTCCATCCTCGCCTGCGTGGCACTCAACGCCGGGAACGGACTTAAGCGACCTGCTCCAGCCAAGGACGTTGAAATTGAGCGCGGCGAGCGCCTTAGCAGATGCCTGCCCAAGCTCGCCAAGGCCGAGAACGGCAACGGTGCGTTCGCGCGCCAAGGGCGGCATGATCGCGTTGCGCCAGATGCCATCCTGACCGTGGATATGGGCATCCATGCCCAGATGATGGCGCAGGACGTGGCCCACGACATATTCGACCATGCCTTCGGTCAGTTCGTTGTTGACCATGCGGGCCAAGGGTTGCGTGAGGCTTGGCGTGTGGACGATCCTTTCGACCCCCGCCCAAAGGCTGAGCACAGCCTTGCAGTTGGTGAAGGGTGCAAAGTCGGTAATGGTGCCGACGGGTGCATAGACGATGTAGTCGACCTTTTTCGGGTCAACCGGAGGCTCGGGGCTGAGGGTTGCCTTGATCCCGGAGCGAGTGAGGGCCTCGGTCAGTGGCTTTTCGTAGTCGGCCCAGTTGCCCGGTCCGGCGGCGAAATAGATGTAGGGCATGATTACCTCGGTCTGTGAATATGGGCACTTTGCACCAGCCCGAAGCCGGCCATCAGGATGATCATCGCGGAACCACCGTACGAGACAAGGGGAAGTGGCAGACCGACGACCGGCATCAGCCCCATGACCATGCCCATGTTGATCGCGACGAGCAGGAAGAATGCCGTTGCGATGCCAAAGGTCATGATGGCTGCGAAACGGTCACGGTTCGACATGGCGGAGGTGAAGCAGAAGAAGATCAGGAGCACATAGAGGCTGAGGAGGGAGAAGGCCCCGACAAAG
>JBATMT010000133.1:0-5887 GCA_049289975.1 Paracoccaceae bacterium
CGTCTAAAGTCATGATGATTTCCTATGCCTCAGAACCGGTCCGGTTTGATCAGGGTGATGACAAGGTACACCCCCAGCGCTATTGCCACGGCCAAGCCGATGTATGCTTCGGTCATGGCGCGCCTCACGCTCTCTTCAGAAGTGAAATGTAAAGCCACAGAACGGCAAAAAGGCCGAATCCTACGGCCGGAAAGATGAGATCGAGCATGTCTGCCCCCTACAGTGTTTCTGGGGCCAGAGTGCTGCCGAACATCATCAAGATGCCATTCCGCTCAAACGGTCTCCGCATAAAGATGCTGTAAAGGAAATCTAGGGTCGGCGCGGCTCTGACAGAGAAGAATTCCGCGGCTGATCAACACCAACCCGCACGCTACAAGCCACCTCCTAGTGTCGCAGCGAAAGGCTTACCTTTGAATTCCGTTCGGGGAGGTGCTTTGCCCAGCGGCACGATGCAAATGATTTAGCACAGATGGCTTACATCCCCAGAGACGCTAACTTGTAAATTCTTTCTGATCGCAGCTTTCAAGAAAGCTCAGGATCAATTGCGAAACCACCCCGGCAGCTTCTTCATGGATCAAGTGGCCAAAGCCCTGAACATTTGACCATTGGCAGTCTGGTCTTTGCGCTGCAACGCGTGCGGATACATCTGGCGGAACCGCTAGATCTTTGCTGCCGGTGATTAGCAAACAAGGACTAGCTTGTTGCGGAAGACTTCGCATCAGGCCATCAACGTCCCATTGCGACATCATCGCAAGTGTGCCCGCCAGATGGTTGGGTTGACTCATGAGATACAGGTATTGTGCTTGCCCCGCCGCATCAATGTGCGAGCCCGTTGATTCCAGAAGTCTCTTAACCTGTCGAGGCGTACCGACCAGTTTGCTGAACATCTGCGAGACTAGCGGTGTTACGGCGAGAAACCTTGCGAGGATGGGAAAGACCCAGCCAGCGGCACCTTCGAACTTGCCAAGGGCGGCATTGATGCCGACTGCTGCCTTGGCGGGTCTTATCTGCATCAAGCGCAACGCGATGGCAGCACCAGCAGAGTGGCCGATGACTGCATAGGGATCCCAGTGTTCCTGTTTGCAAAGTGCAGCAATGTCTTGGGCCATGGCTTCCAAACCACAACGACTGCGCGCGCCAAGTGTGGTGAACCCCTGCCCCGGCAAATCCAGAACGATGATGCGGTAGCAGCCAGTCAACAGTGGGATCAGGTTCCGAAAGCTGTGTGTCGCCCCGCCCGCTCCGTGGATCAACAGGAGGATCGGGCCGGTGCCCATTTCCTGAACATGCCACAAATGCGGCGGGCAAGCGATATGGCGGGAAGCGTTTCGGTAAGGCCAGTCTGGTGGAATCACTCGAGGTGGCATGTCAACTCCCCAATGCCGATTGCAAGACAGCAGAAAGGCGATAAGCGTCGGCGCGGGGCAAGGGCAGATAGTGCGCTCCCAATGCCTTTGCAATCCGGCTCAGGGCTGGCTGAGGCCGATTGGCGATGTCGAGCACCAGCGCAGGAATGGCCGCTACAGAGATGAGCCTTGCCAGACGGAGCGAGTCGGCTTCGGCTACATCGCGGTTGGTGCTTCCATCAAGCGCGACGTTGCCACGACCGTCCGTTAGAAGCGCAATTGTGGGCGTCATACCGCGGGCAAGAGCTTTTAGACTGACATCGAATGCAAGTCGCAGACCAGTAGCTAGTGGTGTGGCACCGCCCCCGGGCAAACCGGCCAACCGGCGCTTCGTCTGAACCAGAGAGCGCGTTGGCGGCAAAAGCAACTCAGCGCTTTGGCCGCGAAAAGCAATCAGAGCAACGTGGTCACGACGTGCATAGGCATGTGCAAGTAGAAGTTCGATCGCGCCCTTGGCCTCGGCAAGCCGCGAAAGTGCTGCAGAGCCGGAGGCATCGACGGCGAACACCAAAACTCGATCAGACGTTTCCTCGTAACGCTTCAATCGAAGGTCGGATTTGCGGATTTCCAGATGCAATCGTTCATCACTGGCGGCCCTGCGACGCAAGCTCTGCCAAGGTGTCGCTGCGCGCAGCGTCGCAACCAGATCGATGCGCTTGCCAGACCCAGGCGTCCCTGGCCACGATGGCAGAGGACGACCACGATGATTGCCCTTACGCGCAACACCTGTGCCACCACTGCCGGAGGCGGCGCGGGCGGCCTTACCTGCTGCAAGTCGCGCCAGGAGATCGACTGGTAGCGCGCTGCGGACTGCCTCAACTAACAATTCGTCCGGAAACCGATCACGGGGCTGCTGCTCTTGTTCGCTTTCAATCTGTTCGGGATCGGTCTCGGGTTGGGATTGTGGAGTGGAACTCTCTGGCTCGGAACCCTTCGCGAGATCTCCCCGATGTGCCAAAGTCAGTTCAGCCGCGTGGCGCATTGTTGCTTCTGAAGGTTCAGTCTCGCCGCGCCATGCGGCAAGCGCACGGGCCACTGAAACGGCGCACAAGGGCGCGCGCATACTGTCGATGCCCATCGTAGCCGCAACGAGGGCCAGACTTTCCCGGGCTGAAGTATCCACGCGGACCAGCGGAAGCAGTGCACGAGCCTTGGCAATGCGCTCTGAGGGGAACTCAATTAGTTCTGATTCGGAGTAGGCCATATCCTCTAACGACAGAAAGAGGCCCAGCCGGTCAGCGATGGCGGATGGCAGGGATTCTTCTGGCTCAACGCCCTCGTCAAATGCGATCAGACAGGGCCCGGTATCGTCCAGCCAACGGGCAATACGGGCGGCCAGACCTGCAGGGGTGCGTTCGGCCATCGTCAAAACCAACGTGTCCGATTGCGCCAGCACTCCCTGCGTAGAGCGTAAATGTCCAGTGGCGAGCGTTCCGGCCAAATCGATACCGCCGTACAGAGAGCTATCGTCAATGCCGGGGTGGACGCGACGAGCGGCAGGCAGAGCATCTGCCACTTTATCACGCAATGGGCCGGCGCGAGCGCGCAGCCAAAGGCCTTTGGCGCCTGCCGGATCAACCGCCAGCACTGCGAGAGCGGATTCGATACGCTGCCACGGCGTAAGCGGGCCTTTCATGGCAGCACTTCTGCAACCATCCGGGCGACGCGAGCAGACGTACCTGCCTCGTCCAGCGGATCACGACGCAAGCGGTGGCCAAGGGCACTTGCAGCCACGGTTCTAAGATGGGATCGCGTGACCGTTTCGGCCCCTTCAAAAGCGGCTTGCGCACGGGCAGCACGCAGCATGGTCAGTTCCCCGCGCAACCCGTCAGAGCCCAGCGCGATGCACAGCGCAGCGCAGTCATGCAGCACCGCGCCAGGAGTCTTCAGGTTTGACAGCGTTGCGCGGGCCGCGAGAATACTTTTACGCAAGGCCGCGTCTTTGGTGCGCCATTTCTTCATGAAGGCCGTATTGTCGTTTTCATAAGAGTCTCGCTGCCGCATGACCTGCACCCGAGTGGCGATGTCTCTTGGGGAAGTCACTTCAACAGACAGACCAAACCGGTCCAGCAACTGAGGGCGGAGCTCGCCCTCCTCCGGATTGCCGGAACCGACCAACACGAAGCGAGCGGGATGACGGATCGACAGGCCTTCGCGCTCAACGACGTTTTCGCCCGACTGCGCCACGTCGAGAAGCAGATCGACGATGTGGTCCTCAAGGAGATTCACTTCGTCAATGTAAAGATACCCGCGATTGGCTCGAGCCAGTAGACCGGGCTCGAAAGCCTTTTCGCCGCGTGTAAGGGCGCGCTCGATATCTAGTGCACCAACGACTCGATCTTCGGTGGCACCGAGCGGCAAGTCGACCACAGGCGTCGGCCGCTTTACCATTTTCCCAGATTTTAGCCCGGCCCACTCTGGCACGTCAGCGAAGTGGGCGGAGTTGACCGGGCAATCCTCGACCATCGTGATTTCCGGCAAGAGGGCTGCTAGAGCACGGACAGCGGTAGATTTGCCCGTACCGCGCTCGCCTAGCACCAGCACGCCGCCGATTCCCGGGTCGATGGCGGTCAGTACCATCGCCCGTTTCATCTCCTCTTGGCCCACGATGGCGGAAAAGGGAAATGGTTGGGCTTTCATGCGGCAGCATTCCTTCCAAGTGGGTCAATGCCGTTCCAACGCCCCCAAGCGTCGAGGATTGAAAAACGGGCGTAAAGTTCTTCCGAAAACCAATTCTCAGCCCTAACTGCCTGAATGGCGCGACCATGCGGACCATCACCGCGCGCAAACCTGGCCATGCTTGCAGCGTCGGGCCAGATCGAAAAGGTCACCTGATGCAACAGAGGCACCTCACCGATGCCTATCTTGAAGATTACGCTAGGGTCTTTGCCGATCACAGCCGAAATGTCAGGTACGCGCTGCCAGAACTGCAGGAAGCGCGAAAAGCGCATGGTGGCACGCGTTAGGGCGACGATGGGACCGGATGGCGACACTGATTGATCGGCAACACAGAAAGGAGAAACGCCAGACCACTTGCCGCGCGAAGAAATGGGTTGCAGCAAAATTGTCCAGCTTTCCTCGGCGTGGTCACGCCATCGGCGAAAAACCGGTGCAGCCATTATCTGCGTGCGGGCCGTTTCGGCATCGGGCCAAGTCGCCAGAATAGCCCAGACGGCGGCGTTTGGCTTAGGCGTAAAGCCCTCGCCCGTTCCAGAACCACAAAGCTTCCAGAAATGAATCTCTGGCATCCGCATAAGAGAAAACCGTGCAGCGCCCATTTGTCCCAGCACCCATAGCCGTGACGGTAGCGAGGTAAAGCGGAACAAGGTGAGACTGACGGTGTTCATGACCTACATCTGGTGGCATCTGTCAGATGAGTCTGACAGATGCCGCTGCACAAGATAACCTAAATCCCACAGATTGTGCAACGAAAAGGCAAGTATTGTAAATTAAAATAGACAGTATATCGTAGTAAAATGTTGACAGAGCACCCTTCCCAGCGACTAGCGACCGCGCGACGTACAGATTGCGAAGCCATTGTGATTGGCGCCGGGTTGGGAGGGCTTGCCGCAGCAATGCGGCTCGGCGCAAAGGGATATCGCGTCACGGTAGTTGATCGTCTGGACACGCCCGGTGGGCGCGGAAGCTCAATCATCCAGGGCGGTCACCGCTTCGATCTGGGTCCAACTATTGTGACTGTGCCACAGGGCTTGTCCGAATTGTGGGCCGCCTGTGGTAGGGATTTCGACAGAGACGTGGATCTACGGGCCTTGGATCCATTTTATGAAATTCGTTGGCAAGACGGTTCTCGGTTCACCGCCCGACAATCAACCGAAGCCATGCGTGACGAAGTGGCGCGCTTGTCGCCTTCCGACCTCCCTGGCTATGATCGGTTCCTGAAAGACAGTGAACGGCGTTATTGGTTTGGCTTTGAAAATCTGGGGCGGCGGTCGATGCATCGCTTCGCTGATTTGCTCAAGGTATTGCCCACTTTTGCATTGCTGCGCGCCGACAAATCGGTGCACGCGCATGCCGCCGCGCGGGTCAGGGACGAACGGTTGCGGTTCGCACTATCTTTCCATCCGCTGTTCATCGGTGGCGACCCGTTCCATGTGACATCAATGTATATTCTTGTCTCGCACCTCGAAAAGGAGTTCGGGGTTCACTATGCGATGGGCGGCGTTGGAGCGATAGCCGTGGCGATGGCGGGAGTGATTGCTGCACAGGGTGGGGAACTGCGCCTGAATGCCGAGGTGGACGAAATCCTGCTGCACGATCGGCGAGCAACTGGCGTGCGTCTGACAGACGGCGAAGTGATCTCAGCAGATGTGGTGATTTCGAACGCCGATGCCGGGCATACCTACGACCGACTGCTCCGCAATGCTCCACGCAAACGCTGGACCCCGGCCAAACTGGCGCGCAAACGTTGGTCGATGGGGCTTTTCGTCTGGTACTTCGGCACCACGGGAACGAGGCTGAAA
>JBATMT010000134.1:0-1648 GCA_049289975.1 Paracoccaceae bacterium
GCATCATGGCCCGCGCCGGATGGTTCCGCGCCGAGCCGATCACGCTGGCCTCCAGCCTCGGTATCGCCCGCAGCGTCCTTCTCGGTTCGCCCGACAATCACGCCCCGGTCAGCACCCTGATGTTCCGCAACCGCCCACAAGATCTTGCCTATGAAAAGCCGATCACCCTCGACGCCGACCGTCGCCACCATGTCCGCTTCTGGCGCGTCTCGCCCCCCGACGCGCCCGGCCCGCCCCTCTGGTACGGTGCCGCGACCGAGGATGTGGCGGTCGGCCTCAACCACCTGACCGGCCAGTTCACCCACCATATCAACCCCGACATCGACCGCGAGCGCGACGCTCTGCTGGCCGATCTCAACGCCACCAAACTCCTCGGTCCGATCACCGACGCCCCCGGCATCGGCCCTGTCGAGCGTGGCCGCAACGGCGAATATGACCTTTTCTTCACCGATGGCCTGATCAAGCGCGCCACGATCCAGCCCGAAGCCTGACCCCAAAACGAAAACGGCACCCGCAAGGGGTGCCGTCTCGTCAGAACTCAGTCGATGTGGCTCAGGCCGCTTCGCTGATGAACTTCACCGCGTCGCCGAAGGTCTGGATGGTCTCGGCCGCATCGTCCGGAATCTCGATCCCGAATTCTTCTTCAAAGGCCATGACCAGCTCAACCGTATCAAGGCTGTCAGCGCCCAGATCGTCGATGAACGAGGCAGTCTCGGTCACTTTGTCCGCCTCGACACCCAGGTGCTCGACGACGATCTTCTTCACGCGATCAGCGATGTCGCTCATGTCAATTCCTCTAGTTTGCGGGACGTCCCGCCTGTTGGTTTCTTGCTCTTATCGAGCGGTTTAGGCCCCGCCTGAACGAAGCTGCCGGAAGTTCCGCAAGGTGCTTCCGGTCGGTCCGCGCCGCCTATAGCACAGTCTAGACCCGAGGCAAGCGGTTTCGCAATGGCCTCATTGGCAGGCACATGAACCGGGCCCGCTTTGCGCAGGCCCACGCTCACGGACCCGCACTCAAATCATCGCCATGCCGCCATTCACATGCAGCGTCGTGCCAGTGACATATCCCGCCTCCGGGCTGGCCAGATACAGCACCGCCGCCGCGATCTCGTCAGCCTCGCCCATCCGGCCCGCCGGAACCTGCGTCAGGATACGCGCCTTTTGCTCGTCATTCAGCTTGTCGGTCATCGCGGTGGTGATGAACCCCGGCGCCACGCAGTTGACGGTGATGTTGCGGCTCGCGACCTCGGCGGCCAGCGACTTCGACATGCCGACCATCCCGGCCTTGGATGCCGCATAGTTGCCCTGCCCCGGATTGCCGGTCGCCCCGACGATCGACGAAATATTCACGATCCGCCCCCAGCGCGCCTTCATCATGCCGCGCAACACACCCCTGCACAGCCGAAAGGTCGAGGTCAGGTTCACGTCGATGACCTGCTGCCATTCCTCGTCCGACATGCGCATGAACAGGTTGTCGCGCGTCACGCCCGCATTGTTGACCAGAATATCGACCGCGCCCATCGCCTCTGCCGCCTGCTTCGGCAGCGCCTCGACAGCCGCCGCATCCGACAGGTTGCACGTCAGCACATAGGCCCGCTCGCCCAGCGCCGCCGCCAGCTCCTGCAACGGTGCCTCGCGCGTCCCCGAC
>JBATMT010000135.1:0-4097 GCA_049289975.1 Paracoccaceae bacterium
GTCTATATCATCGAAGATGACTACGCGGCGCTGGAAGGCTGCGCGGACCATCTTGGCGCGCTGATGGCCGAGTGAGGCGATGCCCCGCCGATGGCGGGGCGCTCTGTCCGGTCACCCCTTCAGGTACGAGACCAGCATTTGCGTCGAGCCATCGGCGCGGGAGGCGTCTTGATGGCCTTCGAGGACCGGTTGAAGGGCAAGCGCCAGTTCCTTGCCAAGCTCGACCCCCCATTGGTCATAGGAGTTGATGCCGAGGATCGCGCCCTCGACAAAGACGCGGTGCTCATAAAGCGCGATGATCTGGCCCAGCACGAAGGGCGTGAGCATCGGATAAAGCAGCGTCGTCGAGGGGCGGTTGCCGGGGAAGACGCGGTGACGGGCCTGACGGTCAAGCTCGGCCCCTGTGAGGCCCTTCTTGGCCATGATGGCGCGGGCTTCATCGAGGCTGCGGCCCTTCATCAGCGCCTGTGACTGGGCAAGGCAGTTGGCCATCAGGAGAAGATGCTGATGGGCAAGATCGGGCTCGTGGCCTTCGCGGGCCAGCAGGAATTCGCAGGGCACGACGCGGGTGCCTTGGTGGATCAACTGATAAAAGGCGTGCTGGCCGTTGGTGCCGGGTTCGCCCCAGACCACCGGGCCGGAGTTCATGGTCAGGTCGCTGCCATCCATCGCGACGCGCTTGCCGTTGCTTTCCATCTCGAGCTGCTGGAGGTAGGCAGGCAGTCGCGACAGGCGCTGGTCATAGGGCAGGACGGCGCGGGTGGCGTGGCCACAGATCTGGTTGTGCCACACACCGACCAACGCGAGAAGCACTGGCAGGTTCTGGGCGAAGGGCGCTTCACGGAAGTGCTTGTCCATCGCGGCACCGCCGTCAAGGAAGGCGCGGAAGTCTTCGGGGCCGATGGCGATCATCAGCGACAGGCCGATTGGCCCCCACATGGAATAGCGGCCCCCGACCCAATCCTCGAAGCCGAAGACGCGGGCGGCGTCGATGCCGAAGGCAGCGGTCTTGTCTGCGGCGGTGGACAGGGCGGCAAACTGGGTGGCGGGGGCTTTGACTCTGGCCGCCATCCACTTGCGCGCGGTTTCGGCGTTGGTCATCGTCTCGATGGTGGTGAAGGTCTTTGACGCGACAATGACCAGCGTGGTTTCCGGGTTGAGGCCGCGCAAGATGTCATGGGCGTGCGCGCCATCGACATTCGAGATGTAGTGCGCGCGCGGGCCGTCGGCATAGGGAGAAAGCGCAATGGCGGCCATTGCCGGGCCGAGGTCCGAGCCACCGATGCCGATGTTGACAACATCGGTGATCTTGCCGCCCTGTCCCGTGTAGCGACCCTCGCGGACATCGCGGGCGAAGGCTTCCATTCGGCCAAGGGTGGCGCGCACCTCAGGCATCACGTCCTTGCCGTCGACCATGACCGGCGCGCCCGCGATGTTGCGGAGCGCGGTATGCAGGACCGCCCTGCCCTCGGTTTCGTTGATCTTGGCACCGGAAAACATCGCTTCGCGCTTGGTGGCGACGCCGGTTGCGTCGGCGAGTTTCAGCAAAAGGTCGCGGGCCTTGGCGTCGATCGAGGTCTTGGAATAGTCAAAGAGCATGCCATCGGCCTGGACCGAGAAATCCGTCGCGCGGTCGGTGCCATCAAAGAGCGACAGGATGTTACGGGAGGCGGTGGCGGCCTGATGCTGCTTGAGATCGTCCCAAAGGCTCATGTGTGTGTTCCGTGTGAAAGGTATGTCAGGGAGCCCAATGCACGGTGGCATTGGCGAGAACCGATTTGACCGGCGCTTCGAGGGGGGTGAGCGTGTCGGCCCGTTCGATGGCCGCGCGCTTTTCATCGCCGGTAATCAGGATGTGGGTGGCCATTGCATCGGTCAGCACCCGGGCGGTGAGCGTCACGCGCGGCTCGCCTGCGGCTTCGGCACGCATCGGCAGCAAGATGGGCGCATCGGGCGCCAGCGCATCGGCCAGACGGTCGGCACCGGGAAAGAGCGAGGCCGTGTGCATGTCGGCACCCATGCCAAGCAGCAGGACCGAAATCGGCAGATAGGGCGAGACAGCCGCCGCCAGACGTTCCATCCCGGCTTCGGGTTCGGGCGTATCTACATAAAGCGGCACGAAGGTTGCGGCGCTGGCGCGGCCAACCAGCAGGCGCTGGCGGATCAGGCGGCCGTTGGAGCGTTCGTGGGTCTCGGGCACCCAGCGTTCGTCGTTCAGAAAGATGGCGACCCGGTCCCAGTCAAGTGTCAGGGCCGAGAGAATGTCGAACACCGGGCCAGGGCTGGTGCCGCCGGGAACGGAGAAGCTGACCCGTTCGTTGATACGCAGGGCTGCGCCGAGATCACTGGAGAGCGCATTGGAAAGGCCGAATGTCAGCAGGTCGCGGTCAGGATATTCGACAAAATTCATTCCTTGATCTCCCGCCAGCGTCGGCCATCGCGGTGCAGGAGCATGAGTGCATCCTCGGGGCCGCTGGAGCCGGCGTCATACGCCTTGGGCTTGTCGCCGCGCGCTTCCCAACCGGCGATGATCGGGTCGGTCCAACGCCATGCCGCCTCGACCTCGTCGCCGCGCATGAACAGCGTCTGGTTGCCGCGGATCACGTCCATGATCAGCCGCTCGTAGGCGTCGGGAATGTCGGTCCCCTCCTCGCCCAGTGCGTCAGCGAAAGACATGTCGAGTGGCACTTCGGTCAGGCGCATGCCGCCCGGCCCCGGTTCCTTGATCATCACCGTAAGGTTCATGCCCTCGTTCGGTTGCAGGCGGATGGTCAGCACGTTTTCGCGCCAACCTTCGGCGTCGCCGAAGATCGAATGCGGGACTTCCTTGAAGACGATTGCGATTTCCGAGGCCCGGGCGCGAAGTTTCTTGCCAGTGCGCAGGTAGAAGGGCGTGCCCTTCCAGCGCCAGTTGGCGATGTTCACTTTCATCGCGATGTAGCTTTCGGTGGTGGACGTCGGGTTCTCGGAATCGGCGATGTAGCCCGGTGCTTCCTTGGTCGCGCGGTACTGGCCGCGCACGATATCCTCGGCCCCGACAGGTTCCAGCGCGTGGATGACCTTCAGCTTTTCGTCTCGTACTGCGTCGGGGTCGAAGCGGTATGGCGCTTCCATCGCGATCAGGCACAAAAGCTGCATCATGTGGTTCTGGACCATGTCCCGTATGGCGCCCGACTTGTCGTAATAGGCGCCGCGCCCCCCTACCCCGACCGTCTCGGCCACGGTGATCTGGACGTGATCGACATGGCGCGCGTTCCAGAGCGGTTCAAAGAGGATATTGGCGAAGCGCACCGCCATCAGGTTCTGCACCGTCTCTTTGCCGAGATAATGGTCGATGCGGTAGATCTGATGTTCGGTGAAGTGCGAGGCCAGTGTTTCGTTCAGCGCGTGCGCCGAGACAAGATCGCGGCCAAAGGGTTTTTCCACGACGATGCGGCTCTTTTCGGTGGCGATGCCGTGCCGGTGGAGCCGTTCGGCCAGATCACCGAAGAGCGATGGGGCGACAGAGAAATAGAACGCCTGGATCACGTCCTTGCGGATCAGTTCCGCCAACCGTGGCCAGCCATTTTCGCCGGTGGCGTCAATGGCGACATAGCGCAGATGCTCGACGAAGCGTTGCACATCGTCGTCGGACCGTTTTGCTTCGCTGATGAATTCCTTGATCGCGGTCGTGGCGAAATCACGAAAGCCCGCGTCGTCCATCTCGGCCCGGGCCGCGCCGACGATGCGGGCGTCGTTCGGGATCTGACCCGCGACGAAGCGGCGGAAAAGGCCGGGAAGGATCTTGCGACGCGACAGATCGCCTGTGCCGCCAAAGATCACCAAGTCAAACGTATCGACGGGAATGACGCGCGAAACCATACGGACCTCTTCTGTTTCTGTTGCGCGCCGTTAGCGCTAACGGAAGGCGTTCTAGCGCCGATACGTCCACAAGTCTAGCATCCCTTATCGGGCGGCACTACGGGGAGATGGAGGTGTTGCGCCAATCCGCCGGCAGGCGGCAGGGCAAGCTTGACGCGGGCTTGGCTGTCGCTTACCTCTCGTTGCGTCGCGGGTGTAGCTCAATGGTAGAGCAGCAGCTTCCCAAGCTGAATACG
>JBATMT010000136.1:0-1700 GCA_049289975.1 Paracoccaceae bacterium
TTCGCCTTTCCCGTGGCGAGGATGGCACCGGAAAACTCCTGTCCTGCCCACCCACGACGCTCGCCCGCATTGCTGCACAGCGCCCGCAAAGCCTGTCCGCGCTCGCCCGTATCGCAGGTTTCGACGACGCAAAGCTTGACCGCTTCGGCCCCGCCTTCATCGACCTGATCGCCGAAGCCTGAGTCCTCGCTCGCATTTTCCGACCCCAAATACCCCGGAGGGGAGGCTGGCCGCACCAGCGGTCAGACGGGGAGGCAGCGCCTCCCCCTTCTGCAAGACTCATTGCACCACACGTCATGTCATGGCACCTTCCCTCCATTCGTTCGGACAGGAGATTTTTATGCGTCTTTCGACCCTTACCTTCATCGCAGCCGCTCTTCTCCCGGTCCTTCCCGTCTTGGCGCAGGACCTCACCTACGTTCCTGAACGGCGACTTGTCCTGACCGAAAACACCGATTTCTATGGCTCCGACCTCAAGTCGATCTTCGACACGACGCTTGATGCCTGCGAAGCGGCCTGCATCGCCGATACCGCCTGTCAGGGCATGACCTTCAACACCAAGGCCAACTCCTGTTTCCTGAAATCCGACGTGAGCGACCAGAAGCCCTACCAAGGCGCCTATTCGGCCTGGGTCCGCACCGCCAACGAAGGCGCGGCCAGCACCGCCGCCACCCGCGCATCCGAACTTGCCTTCCTGACCGAGGGCGATTTCGGCGCCGCACTCGCACAGGCCCAAGGTCTCGCCAACGAACATATCACCGGCGACTGGACCGCCGAAGACCTCCTCGCTTCGGCAGCCGATGCCCGCACCAACGGCGACCTCCTTGGCGCCTCCCGGTTTCAGGGCGCTGCGATCAACCTGACCGACGCCGCCGACCAGTGGGTCGAATATGCCCAGCAACTGATCGACATTCCCGCCAGCGACGACGGCACCCGCCAAGGCTACGCGTGGCGCGCCATCAGCGCCTCGGTCAACGGCTACCTCCGGGCCGAGAGCAAGCCGCTTCAGGCCACCGCCCTGCAAGTCATGTCGCGCGGCTTCGAGATCGTTGGCCGTGGCCGCGAAATGATCCCGGCGCTTCGCCTTGCCCAGTCACTGCAACCCCGCGACGACACCGACGCGATGCTCAACGACGCCATCGGCAAATACGGCTTCCGCATTCAGGACAACACCGTCGAAAGTGACGCTGCCAACCCGCGCATATGCGCCAACTTCAACGAAAGCCTGATCGCCTCGGGGCAGGACTACAGTTCCTTTGTGCAACTCCCCGACCAGAGCCTCGCCATCGAAAGCACCTCGAACCAGATCTGCATCGACGGTGTCGAGCATGGCAAACGCTATTCCATCACCTTCCGCGAGGGTCTGCCGTCCGCCGCAGGCGAAACGCTCGCCAAGGACATCACCATTCAGGCCTATGTCCGCGACCGTACCGCTGCCGTCAGCTTCCCCGGCCGCGCCTACATCCTGCCGCGCGCCGCCGAATCCGGCATCCCGGTCCAGACCGTCAATGCCACCAAACTCGACCTGCAACTTCAACGCATCTCCGATCGCAACCTCGTCCGCGCGATGATGGAGGACTATTTCGCCCGCCCGCTCGACTACTACTCGGCTGACTATTTCAACGCTCAATATGCCGAGCAAGTCTGGAAAGGCAGCGCTGATGTCGCCCAGTCCGAAGCCAACCGCGATGTGACGACAC
>JBATMT010000137.1:0-2758 GCA_049289975.1 Paracoccaceae bacterium
GAACAATGCTTGGGAGTGATGGGCGGGCGGCAGTTGGGCCACTTTTGCTAGAGCATCTTTCAGACGCGCGGCGGTTCCGGTGTCGTGAAAACCGACTGATCGGCGGCGACATGTTTAGCCGTTGGGACCGGGTCTGATCTCTATCGCCAGAGCCACGACTGGCTGGCGAGCAGGCCCTGCAACTTTGCCAGACTGCGGTGCGCGAGCGAGCGGCTCGGCACGGACCCATTTTTCAGCCTCTCGACCGCAATCTCGGGCGGGCAGGGCAGTCCGCTTACCGGATCGACGTAGCGCGGATAAGCAATCAGGCAGGCGTGTGCCAATGCCGCAGGCGTCGGGCGGGCCGTCCTGCGCGCTGGAACTGCACCAAGGTCGCGTGTGAGACCCCATCCCGCATAAAACGGAGTGCCAACGCAGGTCACCTGTTTGCCGCGCAGAAGTGCCTCGAAACCGAGTGTTGAAGTGATCGTCCAGACTTCATCTGCCACCGCGATGGCTTCCACTGCAGAAACTCCAGTGAGAACCACGTCAGCAAGCGCAGCGAGTTCCGATGGCGGAATTTTCCCGTGGCGCAAGCCAGCCTCGACGTCCGGGTGGGGTTTGTAAAGCAAAACGGCCTCGGGATTAGCCCGGCGCGCGGCATCCAACAGGGCGCGATTGGTGCGGATGTCGCCAGCGCCAAGTAAAACCGATGCATCGTCCTCGACCTGTCCCACGACAAGAATGCGGTGGCCTTGCGGCAGATCTGGCAGAGAATCGGTGCCGATGTTGTATTTGCTGATCCCGGCTTGCGTGATCAAGCGGATCAGCCGTTCGGCGCGGCGCTCGCCACCCGGCGGTGGCCCGGCAAGGATCATCGCTTCCAGATCGCTGCGGCGGGTTGGATCATAGTATATGCCCGACCGGTCGGCGACAAACGACAGGGGTGCTACAAGCTCTGCGCCAAGCCCGCGCGAGCGCAGGAATCCATCCTCAAGATGGCGCACCATGATATTGCCCGAAGGCGCGTCGCCTTGGCCCCAGACCAGCAGCTCGCGGCCAGTTTCAACTGCCGAAGCCGCTGCATCGGCGTAATTCTTCTCGAAGATCACCGGCTTTTCTCGCCCCAGCGCCTTTTGCAGGTGGGAACGCTTCCAAAGCCGCATGCCCGTAGCAACATGGCCCTTCCGATCATCTCGGAAGGCCCGCACCTCGGCTTCCAACTGGTCGAGCAGCTCTTCAAAGGTGCAAAGCCTGTCCCGGCAAGGGTCGTACCACGTCGGGTAAAGGATCATCGCCGCAGCAAACAGTTGCGCGCGAGTCAGGCGACGCTCACGTCGTGGCACCGGGTTTTCGTCGGCCGTCAGACCCCATCCGGAATAGAAGGGCTGGCCGAACACGCGCGGCTTGTGACCGGCAAGGATCGCCTCGAAGCCCAACTGAGAGGACACAGCGTAGACGCCCACCGCACCCTCGAACAGCGTCCAAGGGCACAGGTCAGGCTCTGCAAAGCTGATGCGATCGCTGACTAGGTCATCACCGTAGTGTCCTTCCCGGTGGCCGGCGACAGTTTCGGGGTGCGCCTTGATGATGACGCGAGCGCCGGGATGTTCAGTCTGGGCAAAGACCAGCATTTCGCGGAAGGTCGATGCCGTTGCACCTCCCTCGGCTATCGAAGCATCGCCCCTGGTCTGGTCGATCACCAGCACATATCCGGGCGGTGGCGTAGGAAGGCTCGGGTCGTGCAGGTTGTATTTTGACAGCTTTGACGCCTTGAGCCGTGCCATTCCGATGCGTGCGCGATCAAGAAGGGCGCCATCGTCCAACGGATGCGTCGCCAGCAACCGCTCGAGATCGGATGGCTTGTCCGAAGAAAAATGCACGCCACTCTTGTCGATCAGCAGGCCAAGCGGCGCGGCGCCGTCGCGCCCAAGATGGACAGACCGCAGAAACGGGTCCTCGATCCGGACAATATCGCGCCCAAAATGGTCAGCGACTGCCTCGCCCCTTGGCGAAGTCGGGCTCTTGCCCCAGACGCCCACCGCATCATCCGGGCCGGGTGCGCCAATTTTGACCTCGTATCCAGCAAGCGCAAGGATGCGACGGATGCGGGTCTGGGTCAGGAACCCGCCATTGTAAACGAAAAGCCGCCGGGACTCTGCGCCGGCGGCTGTTGGCTGTGAAGTCCGCTCGGTCAATTGCCCGTTGCGAGTTGGTTCAGTGAGTTCGCTGAAGTCGCGGTGCCAGTCAGCACAGAGAGGGTCTTTTGCCACTGAACATAGGGCGCTTCGGTGACATAGATCGTGTCACCATCACGGATCTGGAAATCTCGCGCGTTGAATATCCCGTCCGGCTCGGTCAAGTTCAGCACATAGGCAATGCGCTGGGTGCCTTGCAGGTCACTACGGCCAAGCACCGCATTGGCGATTGAGGCAGACTCGTCGCGCATGACGAACACGCCGGTCGGGTCAGCAAAGTTGGTCTGCAAACCGCCAACCTGCGCCAACGCCTCGATTGCGGTCAGCGACGGCGCTTCAAACTGCACCTTGCTTTGCGCACCGGTTGCTCCCATCGCAGTGAAGGACCTCGGGTCGGCCTGCACCAAAATGACGTCACCGGGTCGAAGTGCAATGTCGAGCGACTTGTTGTCGTAAAGATCTTTCAGGAACACGCTGCCGGTCTCACGGCCACGGGTCACGGTGATCTGCGCAATTTCGGGGTCAACCGAAACGCCACCCGCTCGGGCGATCATCGACGATAGCGTCCGTGTCGGCCGTTC
>JBATMT010000138.1:0-2678 GCA_049289975.1 Paracoccaceae bacterium
CCATCATGCGGATGATCGGGTCGGTGCGCAGCTTGTCCCATGCGCCCGAGAGCGTCATCAGGCCGTTGATCATGCCACCCCATGAGGGCATCCACAGCATGATCGAGAACACCATGCCAAGGGTCGAGGCCCAGTCAGGCAGAGCCGTGTAGTGCAAGTGGTGCGGACCAGCCCAGATATAAAGGAAGATCAGCGCCCAGAAGTGGATGATCGACAGCTTGTAGCTGTAGACCGGACGTTCGGCCTGTTTCGGCACGAAGTAGTACATCATGCCAAGGAAGCCTGCCGTCAGGAAGAAGCCCACGGCGTTGTGGCCATACCACCATTGCGTCATCGCATCTTGTACGCCCGAGAAGACCTGCACGGACTTGGAGCCAAGGAACGACACCGGGATCGAGATGTTGTTGACCACATGAAGCATGGCAACGGTGACGATGAACGACAGCAAGAACCAGTTCGCCACGTAGATATGCGGCTCGCGGCGTTTGATCAGCGTGCCCATGAAGGTAAAGAGGAAGGCGACCCAAACGACGGTCAGCCACCAGTCGACGTACCATTCCGGCTCGGCATATTCCTTGGACTGCGTCGCGCCGAGGATGTAGCCGGTTGCGGCCAGCACGATGAACAGGTTGTAGCCCCAGAACACGAACCAGCCGAGGTTGCCGCCCCAGAGGCGGGCTGCCGTCGTGCGCTGGACGATGTAGAAGGTCGACATGATCAGCGCGTTGCCGCCAAAAGCGAAAATCACCGCCGATGTGTGCAACGGGCGCAGTTTGCCGAAGTTCAGGTAGCCCTGTGCCCATTCGAAGTTCAGCGAAGGGAAGGCAAGTTGCAGGGCGATGACCACGCCCACCAGAAAGCCGACAACCCCCCACAAGGATGTCGCGATTGCGCCGGCGCGCACCACGCCGTCGTTATATTCGTTCATTGGCTCAGGCAGCCTGTCGCCCGCCGTCCGCAGCACCCAGACAAATGTCGCGGCTGCAGCCAGCATGACGGTCAGCGCGTTCACCATATAGGCCAGATCATGTGCGTAGTTGGCGGCAATCGCGGCAAGCACCGCGATCAGACCAAGCACAGCCAGCTTGATGTAATCCCACATTGTAGCGTCCCTTCGTCACTTCCTTCCGCCTGAGCGAGTGCCAGACGGTTTTAGACAGTATGGCCTTTAGCCTTGCCTGCCCACTTCGGACCTTGATCTGGGTCAACTTGTCGCGAGCAGACAGTTGATACGTGTCAAGGCGGCCCCAATGTCTGACTATACCCTAAGTTCATGGCAATCGGCCCACAGAAGGAGATCGCAATGGCTTACAAATCAATTCTGACGGTCGTAACCAGTGTCGAGGGCGTTCCTGCTCAGATTGATGCCGCCGTCACGCTGGCGCGTCGCGAGGACGCGCATCTTGACGTGTTGTGCCTTGGTCTGGATCGGACGCAATCGGGGTACTACTACGTCGGTGCGGCGCCGATGGCCCCTGTAATACTTCAGGAAAGCTTTGATCAGGCCCGCGATGAGGCGAAGGCGATCGAGGCCGCCGTGCGTTCGCAGCTTTTGCCCGAGGATGTGCGCTGGGCCGTTGATACGGCGATTGCGCAGGTCGGTGCGGTCGGGCGCGAGGTGGCAATGATGTCACGCTTCGCGGATCTTGTGATCTTGCCGCAGCCCTATGCCAAGGGCGCGGCCCCCGAGCAGGAAGCGGTGCTGGAGGCGGCGCTGTTCGAGGGGCGCTCGCCGGTGCTGATTCTGCCGACGGCGCATCTTCAGCCGACACAGGGCAAGCGGATCGTGGTGGCATGGAATCAGAGCAACGAAGCGATGAACGCGATACGGGCGGCTTTGCCGATGCTGAAGGCAGCGGCCGAGGTGAACATTGCCGTCGTCGCTCCGCCCGCGCATGGGCCGGAACGCTCTGACCCCGGCGGGATGCTGTCGCAGTTCCTTGCCCGGCATGGGGTGCGGACCGAGGTTTCGGTGCTGGCCAAGACCTTGCCGCGCGCGTCGGAGGTGCTTTGCCGCCATATCGAGGAGTGGGACGGCGACCTTCTGGTGATGGGTGCCTATGGTCATTCGCGGTTCCGCGAGGCGATCCTTGGCGGGACAACGCGCGAGATGTTCGAGATAGCCAAGGTGCCGGTGCTGGCGGCGCACTGAGCGGCAGCCGCTAGACGGTCCCGGAGACGTCGATCATCGGCAGGCCCGGTTTGAGTGTGCCGATGATGGCGGCGGGTTCGCCTGTGGCGCAGAGGCGGGCAAGAGTTTCGGCGGCGTGGGAGGCTGAGACGGTCGCAAGCAGTCCGCCAGCGGTTTGCGGATCGAACAGCAGATCGAGCGTCACGGCATCGTCACAGCGGACGCGGTTTCTCATCAATCGGTTCTGAGGCAGAAGGCTGGAGGCGACTCCGGCCTTCGTCAGGTCATGTGCGCCGGGCAGGATCGGGATCGCGGCGGCGGTAAGGTCGGCGGACAGCCCGGACGCGTCGAGGATGGTCAGGAGATGTCCGGCAAGCCCGAACCCGGTCACATCGGTCATGGCATGGGCGACGGGTGCCAGAATGCGTGCGGCTTCGCCCGAGGGGCGGCTCATCGAGGCCCAGCCGGCGGCGACGTCGTGCCCTTCGGCCCGCGCCTGCATTTCGGCGGCGAGGAGGACTCCGGTGCCGATGGGTTTGGTCAGGAT
>JBATMT010000139.1:0-12673 GCA_049289975.1 Paracoccaceae bacterium
GATCATCCTCGACCTGTTCATGCAGATCGATGCCGGGTCGGATGCCCGCATGAACGAACAGACACGCACCGCGCAGGAAATAGGCGGGCAACGTGTCGATATAGGCCATATGCCCCGCAGGGACAGCAAGCAGAGCATCGGCGTGCATGTCGTGCATGAACCGCTCACCTGCACCCATCACACCATAAGACCCCAGCGTGGTCCCGCCACCCAGCCGCGGGTCAAGCCAGTCAAGATCGGCGCGCAGGCCCTTGTCGTGATAGTCAGGGTCCGACATGAAGCCGCGAAACATGCGGTCATGGTTGCCCTTCAGCGTCACCCAGTTTTCACCGCGCGCCTGACCGGCGATCAGATAGTCGATGACACCCTTGCTGTCTGGTCCGCGATCAACCAGATCGCCAACATGAACTATGGGCGCATCCTTGTCGCCGCACGCAGCCCTGTCGGCAGCGATCAGGCCGTGCAGCGCCTGCAACTTGTCAAGGTAACCATGAATGTCGCCAATGGCATAAGTGCGCATGTTTCCTCACGAAGCGGCAAAAGGGGGCCGATTCCGGCCCCCTTGTCCGCCCTATACCTCACCTCTCATGCGACGTCGAATACCAAAGGCTTGACCTGCTGGAACATGCCGGTGGACTCGAGCGTCTCGACAACCTTCGGGTCGATGGCGTTGTCGAGGTACAGAAGCGCGATAGCGTCCTGCCCCACACCTGAGCGGCCAAGGGTAAAGTTTGCGATGTTCACGCCGTTCTTGCCCATGGTCATGCCCAGAAGGCCGATGATGCCCGGCACGTCCTCGTTGGTGGTGTAAAGCATGTGGGCGCCGATTTCGGCGTCGATGGTGATGCCCTTGATCTGGATGAAGCGCGGCTTGCCGTCGCTGAACACCGTCCCGGCCAGCGAGCGTTCACGGCGATCCGTCACCACGGTCAGCTTCATGTAACCGTCGAACACGCCGCCCTTTTCCTGACGCGTCGTCGCGATCTGGATACCGCGTTCCTTGGCGATGACCGGGGCCGAAACCATGTTCACGTCGGGGTTGGTCGCCTTCATGATCCCGGCAATCGCGGCACAGTTCAGCGCGGCAAGGTTCATGTGGCTGACCGAGCCATCGTAAAGGATGTTGATGGCCTTGATAGGCTCGTCCGTCATCTGGCCCGCGAAGGCGCCAAGATGACCGGCCAGCTTGACCCACGGCCCCATGACTGCCGCTTCCTCTGCCGTGACCGACGGCATGTTCAAGGCGTTCTGCACGGCCCCGGTCAGCAGGTAATCCGACATCTGTTCGGCCACCTGCAACGCCACGTTTTCCTGAGCCTCGGTGGTCGATGCGCCAAGGTGCGGCGTGCAAACCACATTCGGCAGCCCAAAAAGCGGGCTTTCGGTCGCGGGTTCGGTTGCAAACACATCAAGCGCCGCGCCTGCCACATGGCCCGACGTCAATGCATCATAAAGGGCGTCCTCGTCGATCAGACCGCCCCGCGCGCAGTTGATGATGCGGACACCTTTCTTGGTCTTGGCCAGAGCTTCCCGCGACAGGATGTTCTTGGTCTTGTCGGTCAGCGGCACGTGCAGCGTGATGAAATCGGCGCGCTTCAAAAGGTCGTCCAGTTCCACCTTGGTCACGCCGAGCGACTTGGCCCGTTCGTCGGACAGGAACGGATCGAACGCAATGACCTTCATCTTCAGCCCCAGCGCGCGGTCACAGACGATCCCGCCGATGTTGCCCGCCCCGATAACCCCAAGTGTCTTGTTGAACACTTCGGCACCCATGAAGCGGTTCTTCTCCCACTTGCCTGCCTTGGTCGAGGCACTGGCTTCGGGCAGATCGCGCGCAACCGCGAACATCATCGCGATGGCATGTTCGGCTGTGGTGACCGAGTTGCCAAACGGTGTGTTCATCACGATCACGCCGCGCTTCGAGGCTGCGGGAATGTCGACATTGTCGACACCGATCCCGGCGCGCCCGATCACCTTCAGATTGGGGGCTGCGGCAAGGATCTTGTCGGAAACCTTGGTGGCCGAGCGGATGGCAAGGCCGTCATACTGGCCGATAACTTCGAGCAGCTTGTCCTTGTCCTTGCCCAGATCGGGCAGGTAGTCCACCTCGACCCCACGATCACGGAAGATCTGGACGGCAGTTTCGGAAAGCTTGTCGGAAACGAGAACTCTGGGAGCCATTGTCTTGTCCTGTCATGCCCGCAAATGCGGTTTTCTGTCATGCCCGCGAAACGGGTATCTGTGAAATGTCCCCGCCATAGCGGAGGAATCGTCAGGCATGGCGGGGATGGACCCCGCCCCGCCATTACGCTGCGATGGATTGCGCTTCGATCTCGGCGGCGAACGCCCACTCGATCCACGGCATCAGTGCTGCGACATCGGCGGTCTGCACTGTCGCCCCACACCAGATCCTGAGTCCCGGAGGCGCGTCACGATAGGCGCCAGCATCCAGCGCCACGCCTTCCTTCTCCAGCCGCTTGGCAACTGCCTTTGCAAAGGCCGCGCCATCCTTGATGCGCGTGTCGTTGAATTTCAGGCACACGCTCGTTGTCGAAGCCGTCGCCGGAACCTCCGCCAGATTGGCGATCCAGTCCTTGCCCGCCACGAAATCCGCAACCGCCCCGGCGTTGGCATTGCAACGCCCGATCAGCGCCTCCAGCCCACCCAGCGATTTGGCCCATTTCAGCGTGACGAGGTAGTCCTCGACCGCGAGCATCGAAGGCGTGTTGATTGTCTCGCCCTCGAAGATGCCTTCGATCAGCTTGCCACCCTTGGTCATGCGGAAGATCTTCGGCATCGGCCAGGCAGGCGTGTGGCTCTCCAGCCGCTCGACGGCGCGCGGGCCCAGCACCAGCATCCCGTGCGCACCTTCGCCCCCCAGCACCTTCTGCCAACTGAACGTCACTACATCCAGCTTGTCCCACGGCAGGTCCATCGCGAAAGCCGCGCTCGTGGCGTCGCAGATCGTCAGGCCCGCACGGTCAGCGGGGATCGCGTCGCCATTCGGCACCCGCACACCCGAGGTCGTCCCGTTCCAGGTGAAAACCACATCCCTGTTGAAATCGACCGTCGCCATATCGACGATCTGCCCGTAGGGCGCCTTCTTGACGTTCGCATCGAGCTTGAGCTGTTTGACCACATCAGTGGCCCAGCCTTCGCCGAACGACTCCCAGCACAGGACCTCGACCCCGCGCGGACCAAGCAGCGACCAGAGCGCCATCTCGACAGCACCGGTGTCCGATGCAGGAACGATGCCGATCCGGTAGCCCGCAGGCACCTTCAGCACCTCACGCGTTAGCTCGATGGCTTCCTTGAGCTTGGCTTTGCCGACAGCGGCGCGGTGCGACCGACCCAAGGGGGCGTCCGCAAGCATGTCGAGTGAAAATCCGGGGATCTTGGCACATGGGCCAGAGGAGAAGCGCGCGTTTTCCGGGCGTGCAGCCGGTTTTGCAATAGCGGTCATGCTATCCTTCCAGATATATGCCCTTCGGTGGGGAAGGGTGTCCCGCCGCCACGCTTACGGCCCCGAAGTCACTGGCACAAGCCCGAAAACTGACCTAAAGCGCCGCTTGAGACAGAAAAAGCGACATGCACCGACTACGATAGGAAACACGCGCCTCATGTTCATCGCCACGCTCCTAGCCAATCCCGCCCGCATGAACCTCGACCGTGTGGCCGTCGAATCCCTGCGCGACGCGTGGGGCGGCGGCACGGCGCTATGGCTCAACCCCGGCATCGCCGCCGAATTTTCGCTCGCCGAAAAACCCGCCAATCTCTGGGATGCGTGGGCGGGCCTGCAATCCCTCGGCATCGATCTCGTGGTTCAACCGGCCGAGGGTCGCCGCAAACAGATGCTGCTGGCCGACATGGATTCGACCATGATCGGGCAGGAATGTATCGACGAACTCGGCGACAAGGCCGGTTTCGGCCCTCGCATCGCCGCCATCACCGCGCGTGCCATGAATGGCAAACTGAACTTCGACGAGGCGCTGATCGAACGCGTCGGCCTGATGGAGGGCCTGCCCGTCTCCGTCATCGACGAGGTGCTGCGCGAACGCATCACCTACACTCCCGGCGGTCGCGAACTGATAGCCACGATGAAGGCCAACGGCGGATATGCCGCGCTCGTCTCGGGCGGCTTCACCGCCTTCACCGCCTCGGTCGCCGCCGCGCTTGGCTTTGACGAAAACCGTGCCAACACGCTCGTCACCAAGGACGGCAAGCTCACCGGCGGCGTCGCCCGCCCGATCCTCGGGCGCGAAGCCAAAGTGACCGCGCTGCAAGACATCACCGCCCGCCTTGGCATCACAGCGGCAGACGTCATCGCCGTGGGTGACGGCGCCAATGACCTTGGTATGCTCCACCTTGCCGGTGCCGGAGTGGCGCTCCACGCCAAGCCCTCGGTCGCCGCCGAATGTGACATCCGCATCAATCACGGTGACCTGACCGCGTTGCTCTACATTCAGGGCTACAGCGCCTCCGAGTTCGTCCAATGACGAGCCTGGCCGTTCGCCCGGCCCTCCCCTCGGATGCCGGGGCGATGGCGACGCTTCTGAACCGCATCATCGAAATCGGGGGCACCACGGCGCATGAAGAGCCTTTCACCCCCGCGCAAATTCTCACGCACTATATCGACGGCCCGTACACCTTGACCTGCTATGTCGCCCTCGACGACGACCAACTGGTAGGTTTTCAGGCGGCAGAGCGGCACGAGGGCCTGCCCGAAGGCTGGTCTGACATCGGCACTTTCGTGCTGCCGGGCATCCAGCGTGGCGGCATAGGCAGCGCTCTCTTTGCCGCAACAAAGGCCGCCGCCCGTGCCGCAGGCATCGCCACGATAAATGCGACGATCCGCGCCGATAACAAATCCGGTCTTGGTTACTACGCCCGCGCAGGGTTCAAGGACTATGCGCACGATCCCGATTTCAGCCTCAAGGACGGCACCCGCGTCGGTCGCGTCTCGCGCCGCTTCGATCTGGCCTGACCGGGGGTTTACTTCCGCCATTACAGGTTGGATGACTGCCCCACCCGGCGGAGCCCCACATGCTAGAAGTCAGCCTCAACATTGCCCTTCTCCTGATCCTTGCGGCCTTTGTCGCGGGTATCGTCGACAGCATCGCCGGGGGTGGAGGACTGATTACCGTGCCAGCGCTGCTGCTGGCCGGTCTGCCGCCGGTGAACGCCTTGGCGACCAACAAGGTTCAGGGTGCCTTCGGAGCCGGGACAGCCGCCTTGGCCTATGCCCGCAACGGCCATGTCGACTTTCGCCACCAGATATTTCCAGCCTGTCTCTCGCTTGCGGCCGCTTTCGCAGGGTCATGCCTCGTACCCTACATCCCGACCGATGCGCTCAAAATCTTCTTGCCTGTCGTGCTTGTCGGCATCGCTCTCTTTTTCGCACTGAAACCGGGCCTGTCCGACGCTGACCGGCACCAGCGCCTGTCGCCCGCCCTGTTCAGTGTGACATTCGTTCCCGCCATCGCGCTCTATGATGGTCTCATTGGCCCCGGAACCGGATCGTTCTTCATGATCGGTTTCGTGCTTCTGGCAGGCTTCGGCGTGCTGAAGGCCACCGCCCACACCAAACTCCTGAACTTCGCGTCGAACATCGGCTCTGTCCTCGCCTTCGCGCTCGTCGGCGCGCCGCTCTGGAAACTCGGCATCGCCATGGGCCTCGCCCAGATCGCGGGCGCGCAACTCGGCACCCACCTCGCCATGCGCATCGGAGCCCGCCTGATCAAGCCACTCCTCGTCATCACATCCACCGCGATGGCCGCAAGGCTCATCTGGCAGATGCTGTAGTGGTTACCGATTGATCTGACGGCTATTATGGTATGAGGGAAATGGCCCCCTGCCACCAGCCAGAGAAGTTCGGCTCTGGCAGGACCTCACCAAGAGTATCGAGTGACTTGGTGGCACCAATCCAGATCGCGCGAGGTGCAATTTTGACTGAGTTCCAGATGCTTTCCGTGCTCGGTAGCTCAATTCCACAAATCTTTTTGGTTTCTGGATCTGCCACCGTCAGCGCTCCGGTAGCAAAGAGAAACTCATCCATGTCCTTCATGCTGTCACAGGCGAGCTTGAGCTCTAAGGCTGTAGTGGCGGCGTTTATGGCAATTCCCCAGTAAGGAATGCCTTCTGCCGCTATCGATCCGACATTTGCGGTGGTGGATCGCGCGACACGCTTCTTCACCGAACTCGCTACCTCTTCAGCAGCCTCTTTGACAGTTCGTTTTCTTCCTTTGAAGTCAACTTCGCTTGCTGTCTTGATCGCCTTGATCTCTTTCTTTCCGGCAACCATTTCTTTGGCGAGTATCTTTGTCGCGCTTTTCTGGGTTTTCAGCTCTTTGGAGACCTTGTTGTGCTCTTTCTTCAGACCTTCCATCTGAAAAAACTGGAGACGCGCACGGTCATACAACGTCGTGGCCCCCGAGACCGTATAGATCAAACCTGATAAAGCAGCGCTTACCGAGGAGACCGTCAGGCTCGCGATGTTGAGTGCGATTGATCCCAAGATCAGCAACACGAATACTGTTGATTTTGTGGCGCGGATCAATCCGGCTGCCATATCAAGACACAGAGTAAGCCAGCGCATATCGCCCCCCAGCCTCAGCAGAACCCGTCTGCGACCCGCAATTCGCCCGTCACCAGCCCGCGCCAGTTCTTCTGCTGACCCGTCAGATAACGCGCCACCACCGGGTCATCCTTGGCCAGTGCGCCATACCGCACCAAGAGCGCCGTGATCGAGGCTTCTGCGGCGCGTGTGCCGCCGTCGAGGATCTTCAGCGCAATGCCGCGCTTTTGTTCCGGCAGTATCGCCACGAACACTGCCTCGGCCCCGGTCTTGACCGACACCTTGCCACCCATCGCCCGCATCAGGTTGGTGCAGGCCCGCCCTTCGCCCGCGACCAGTTCGGGGTAGGTGGCCATTGCGCGGGTCAGCCGGTGCGCCGCGCGCTCACGGACAGAGGCGCCATCCTCTTTTGCCGCAGCAAAGTAACCCATGGCGCGGGCAAGGCCGTGGACAGTGGTCGCGAAATTCGGGGCCGAACAGCCGTCTATGCCATAGCCGGGGCTTGCGACCTCGGTCACTTCCTCATAGGCGGCGCGCACGGCCTTCTGTACCGGGTGGTCCACTTCGACATACTCCGAACCGCCCTTCATGTGCTGGTTCAGCGTCAGGAAACCGACGTGCTTGCCAGAGCAATTGTTGTGCAACTGGCAGGGCTTTTCATGCGAACAGATCAGGCGGTCGCGCTCGTCCTCGTCCATCGGCACATGGCTGCCGCAGCGCAGATCGCCCTCGGCCAGTCCCAGATCGCTCAGCCAGTTTCCGACGCGCGACACATGCATGGCTGCGCCCTGATGGCTGGCGCACGACAAGGCAAGCTGCGCATCGGTCAATCCGGCCTTGGCCGCAGCGCCGCTTTCGATGAGCGGCAGTGCCTGAAGCATCTTGCACGACGAGCGCGGAAAGATCATCGCCTCGGCATCGCCCCAGGCCTCGACGATCTCGCCTTTTTCGTCGCAAACGACGGCATAGCCAGAGTGCAGGCTCTCCAGCATGTCGCCGCGCCAGACTTCGATCAGTTTCGCTGCCGCCATTTTCATCTCCTCAACCCTGTCTCCTGCGCGAAAACTTGCCGCCAGGGCTTTCGCAGCATACGCAGGATGCGTTATGGTTCCTTATCGAGTTGAAAAGCGCCTCGCCATGATAAAAAGCTGCCCAGCGAAGGGCGGCAGGACGGGCGCTCTGCAAATACGGGCTGGAGGCCATAAGACATGAAATCACCGACGCATGGTTTTGCGGGGGCATTGGCGCTGGTGCTGGCTCTTTCCGGCGGCGCAATGGCACAGGTTTCGACGGACCGCGTGGCCGCAAACACTGACTGGAGCGTCTTCGCTCCGAAGGATACGCCGCCAAGCTGCTGGGCCGTGTCGGCGCCGAAAGAGACTGTCAACACCAAGGACGGCAAGACGGTCGCCGTTCGCCGTGGTGACATCCTTCTGTTCATTACCTACCCGAAGGGCGAAGTATCCTTCAGCGGCGGCTATCCGTTCGCGCCCGGCTCGACCGTTGGGCTCGACGTCAGCGGCACCAAGTTCGACCTCTTCAGCGATGGTGAATGGGCCTGGGCCGCTTCGCCCGAGGATGATGCCAAGATCGTCGCTGCGATGAAGTCCGGCTCCTCGGCCATCCTCACCGCCCGCTCGGCACGCGGTACCCAGACCAAAGACACGTTCTCGCTCAACGGTTTCTCGGCTTCGGTCGATGAAGCCGCCAAGCGCTGCGCAGGCTGACACCCGCCATGACCACTGCCGACGCCCGCATCGAGGATCTTGCCGACATCGCGGGCGTCGCCGCCAAGGCTGCGCTGCACTACTTCCGTGGTCGCCTCGGGATCGAGTTCAAGTCCGACGAAAGCCCGGTCACTCAAGCCGACCGCGGTGTCGAGGCCGAAGTGCGCAAGCTGATCTCCGCACGCTTTCCCGGCCACGGCATCTATGGTGAAGAACATGGGATGGAGGGTGCGGATGCCCGCGCGCTCTGGGTCATCGATCCGATCGACGGCACCCGCAGCTTCATCTCCGGCAACCCGCTCTTTGGGTTCCTCCTCGCCCACCTGATCGATGGGAATCCCCAACTGTCCGCCGTCGGAATGCCGGCACTTGGCGAAGTGTTCGTATCCCAGCGGGGCAAAGGCGCCTTCAAGGGGGCAGAGCGTCTCAAATCATCCGGCAAGACCGGGTTCGACGGCGCAACGATCTATATCAACGAAGGCGAGAAGATCTGGCGGGCGCACCCGGACGTCTTTTCCCGGCTGATGAACACCGGCACCACCCGGCGCTTCTCCTATGATTGCTACCCCTACGCGCTCTTGGCGATGGGCCATGTCGATGTCGTGGTAGATTTCGACCTGCAACCCTACGACTACCTGTCGGTTTCGCTTCTGGTCGAGGAAGCGGGCGGCGCCATGAGCGACTGGCAGGGCGGATCACTGCGCATGGGCGAAAACGTAGCCACGATCGCCGCCGCTTCGCCAGAGTTGCACCGCAAGGCTCTCGAACTGCTCAACGGCTGACAGGGCCATCAAACCCTAGCCCGCAATCCTGACCTCTGTTCCCCAGCCCGCACATTTGTCCGCCAGAGCCTTCGGCAGCGGCAGATCAGTGAACATCATCGCCAACTCGCTCAACGACGCTATCCGCACGGGCGCGGCGCGTTCCAGCTTTGAATGGTCTGCGACCAGACAGGCCTGGCGCGCCTGCCGGATAATCGCCCGGCTCACCCGCACCTCCTGAGGGTCGAAGTCCAGCAAATCGCCATCTTCGTCCAGCGCCGATGTCCCGATTATCGCATAGTCGACTTTGAACGCCTCGATCGCCTCCTTGGTCAGATCGCCCACCAGCCCGCCGTCCGACCGCCGCAGCACGCCGCCCGCCACGATCACATCACAGCTTTCACTCTCCGCCAGAATGTTCGCGACATTCAGATTGTTGGTCACCACCGTCAGGTTGCGATGCCCCAGCAACTCGCGCGCCACCGCCTCGGTTGTCGTGCCAATGTTCAGGAACAGCGAAGAATTGTCCGGTATGGCCGCCGCACAGGCCCTGCCGATGGCGGCCTTCGCCTCGGCATTCAGGCTCCGCCGTTCCGCATAACCGATATTCGCAACGCCCGCCCGCAGCACCGCTCCGCCATGGACCCGTTCCAGCCGCCCTGCATCCGCTAGGTCGGTCAGATCGCGCCGGATCGTCTGCAACGTCACGCCAAAGCGGATCGCCAGATCATCGACCAGCACTTTCCCCTCGCTCCGCGCGAGTTCAAGGATATCGCTTTGCCGAATGCTCAGGGCCATTTCACGCTCCTTTTGCCGCGACTCTACCGCAAAAACCACATAAGCAAAGCAAAAACGAACAAAAGCGAACATTCGCTTTGACAAATCGCGCTGCCCTCCGTTCAATCCCCGGCAACTCCGGGAAGGTGCGACATGGATTCGGACAAGCTTTACGATGTCTTCGTGATCGGCGGCGGCATCAACGGGTGCGGCATTGCCCGCGATGCGGCGGGCCGCGGCCTTTCGGTCGCCTTGGCCGAGATGGGTGACCTCGCTTCTGCCACGTCCTCTGCCTCGACCAAGCTTTTCCACGGCGGCCTGCGCTATCTCGAATATTTCGAGATCGGCCTCGTCCGCAAAGCCCTTATCGAACGCGAGGTTCTCCTCTCCGCCATGCCGCACATCTCATGGCCCATGCGCTTCGTGTTGCCCTACCACCCCGACATGCGCTTCGAAGGCGAGACGCCGACCTCGAAGCTCCTCAACACCTTCATGCCGTGGATGAAGGGGCGCCGCCCGGCATGGCTGATCCGGCTTGGCCTTTTCATGTACGACAACCTTGGCGGCCGGAAGATCCTGCCCGGCACGACAACCCTCGATCTGACACAGGACCCGGCCGGCAAACCGCTCAACCCCAAGTTCCGCCGCGCCTACGAATATTCCGACTGTTGGGTCGAGGATGCCCGCCTCGTCGTCCTGAACGCCCGTGACGCCGAGGATCGAGGCGCCACCATCATGACCCGCGCCCGCGTCACCGCCGCCCATCGGACTGGCGACCACTGGACGATCACGGTCGATCACGGCAATGAGCTGAAAACATTCCGTGCCAAGGTGCTGGTCAATGCAGGCGGTCCGTGGGTTGAACAAGTGGTGCGCGGCATCGCCCATATCGACACCAAGGAATCGATCCGCCTCGTTCGTGGCAGCCATATCGTTGTGAAAAAACTCTTCGACCACGGCAAATGCTACTTCTTTCAGGGCGAGGACGGCCGGATCATCTTTGCCATTCCCTACGAGGAAGATTTCACCCTGATCGGTACCACCGACATGGACCACAAGGGCGACCCGCACGAAGCGCGCTGCACCGAGGAGGAGCAGGATTACCTTTGCGCCTTCGCCTCGAACTACTTTGCCAAACCCATCAGCCGCGCCGATGTGGTCTGGACCTATTCCGGTGTCCGCCCGCTTTACAACGATGGTGCGAAGTCGGCGCAGGCGGCAACCCGCGACTATGTCCTGTCGCTCGACAGCGATGGCGCGCCGATCCTCTCGGTGTTTGGCGGCAAGATCACCACCTATCGCAAACTGTCCGAATCCGCGCTCGACAAGATCGTGCCCTTCCTGAAGCCCACGCAGGCAGACTGGACTGCGGGCGTCCCGCTCGCTGGCGGCAACTTCCCGGTGGCCGACGTGCCGCGCCTGATCCGCGAACTCAAGATCCGCCATCCGTTCCTGACCGACTACACCTGCCGCCGGTTGATCCGCGCCTATGGCACCGAAGCCGCGACCTTGCTTGGCGACGCCAAGTCGGACGCCGATCTGGGCCGTGCCTTCGGCGCTGGTCTGACCGAGGTTGAAGTCCGCTGGCTGATGACCAGGGAATTTGCCCGTCGCGCCGAAGATGTGGTCTGGCGCCGGTCGAAACTCGGCCTCAGACTGTCAGCCGACGAGATAGCGGCGCTTGATGACTGGATGCAGGCCGCCTGAGGGGAAAGACATGAGCCATATTCTCGCGATCGACCAGGGCACGACCTCCAGCCGCGCCATCGTCTTTGACCGCGAGATGCGGGTCAAGGCGACAGCGCAGCAGGAATTCGCACAGCACTTCCCCGCGTCCGGCTGGGTCGAGCACGATCCCGAAGATATCTGGGCCACCGTCACCTCGACCGTGCGCGGCGCGATTGACCGCGCCGGCCTCACCGCAGCCGACATTTCCGCCATCGGCATTACCAACCAGCGCGAAACCACGCTGATCTGGGACAAGACCACCGGCGAGGCGATCCACCGCGCCATCGTCTGGCAAGACCGCCGCACCGCCGATATGTGCAGCCGCCTCAAGGCCGACGGCCACGAGCCGATGGTAACGCGCAAGACCGGCCTTTTGCTCGATCCCTATTTCTCCGGGACCAAGCTGAAATGGGTGCTCGAGAATGTTCCGGGCGCCCGTGCCCGCGCCGAAAAGGGCGAACTCCTGTTCGGCACCGTCGACAGCTTCCTCATCTGGCGGCTCACCGGGGGCCGGGTTCACGCCATCGACGCCACCAACGCGGCGCGCACGCTGCTCTTCAACATCCGCGAAAACCGCTGGGACGAAGAGATCCTCGCCCTTCTCGACATCCCCGCGCTCATGCTCCCCGATGTCCGCGACTGCGCCGCCGATTTCGGCAGCACCCGCGCCGACCTCTTCGGCAGGGCAATCCCGATCCTCGGTGTGGCCGGTGACCAGCAGGCCGCCACCATCGGTCAGGCCTGCTTTGCGCCGGGCATGATGAAATCCACCTACGGCACCGGCTGCTTTGCCCTGCTCAACACCGGTGACACCCTCGTCGAAAGCCGCTCGCGCCTTCTCGGCACCATCGCTTATCGGCTCGACGGCCGCACCACTTACGCCCTCGAAGGCTCGATCTTCATCGCCGGGGCCGTGGTGCAATGGCTCCGCGATGGCCTGAAGATCATCCGCGAGGCGAAAGAGACGCAGCCGCTTGCCCAAGCCGCCGACCCCGGTCAGGACGTCGTGCTTGTCCCGGCCTTCACCGGGCTCGGCGCGCCCTACTGGGATCCCGACTGCCGCGGCGCGATCTTCGGCCTCACCCGCAATTCCGGCCCCGCCGAGT
>JBATMT010000140.1:0-2786 GCA_049289975.1 Paracoccaceae bacterium
GAGGTCGAGTCGAGCGGATCGACGGCGGGGTAAATGCCCTTTTCGGCGATGGCACGCGACAACAACGTCGTGGCGTCCAAGTGGGCGAAGGAGGTGGCAGGCGCCGGGTCGGTCAAGTCGTCGGCGGGCACGTAAATCGCTTGCACCGAGGTGATCGAACCCTTGGTGGTGGTGGTGATGCGTTCCTGCAGCGCGCCCATGTCGGTCGCCAGCGTCGGCTGGTAACCCACGGCGGAAGGAATACGGCCGAGCAGAGCCGACACTTCCGAACCTGCCTGCGTGAAGCGGAAGATGTTGTCCACGAAGAACAGAACGTCCGTACCCGACTGGTCGCGGAACTGTTCGGCCAGCGTCAGGCCCGACAGCGCCACGCGCATACGCGCTCCCGGCGGTTCGTTCATCTGGCCGTACACGAGGGCCACTTTGGACTTTTCCAGATCATCCAGCACGATAACGCCGGATTCGATCATTTCGTGGTAAAGGTCGTTCCCTTCACGGGTCCGTTCACCAACACCTGCGAACACCGAGAAACCCGAGTGCACTTTGGCGATGTTGTTGATCAGTTCCATGATCAGAACCGTCTTGCCCACGCCGGCGCCGCCGAACAGGCCGATCTTTCCGCCCTTGGAGTAGGGAGCCAGAAGGTCGATGACCTTGATGCCGGTCACGAGGATTTCCGACGAGGTCGACTGTTCCGAGAAAGCCGGAGCAGGCTGGTGGATCGCGCGTCTCTCGGTTGCGTTGACCGGGCCTTTTTCGTCGACCGGCTCGCCGATGACGTTGAGGATACGGCCGAGCGTCGCGTTACCCACCGGAACCGAGATCGGAGCGCCAAGATCGGTCACGGCAGCGCCGCGCACCAGACCTTCGGTTGCATCCATCGCAACGGTACGGACAGTGTTTTCACCAAGGTGCTGGGCAACTTCCAGAACCAGGCGCTTGCCGTTGTTGGTGGTTTCGAGAGCATTCAGAATTGCGGGCAGGTTGTCTTGGAACTGAACGTCCACGACGGCGCCGATGACCTGCGTCACCTTGCCTGTCGCAGCAGCCGCCTTCGGTGCTTTTGCCATGTTGTTTCTCCGGTTCCCTTAGAGCGCCTCAGCGCCCGAAATGATTTCGATAAGCTCTTTGGTGATCGCTGCCTGACGCGAGCGGTTGTACTGGATGGTGAGCCGGTTGATCATGTCGCCCGCGTTACGGGTCGCATTGTCCATCGCACTCATCCGGGCGCCTTGTTCGGACGCACCGTTTTCCAGCAGGGCCGTAAAGACCTGCGTCGCCACACCGCGCGGCAGAAGGTCCGCAAGGATGCCTTCTTCGCTCGGTTCGTAGTCATAGAGCGTCGAGGCCCCAGCCGCGTCCGAGAACGAAGCCGGGATCACCTGCTGCGCCGTCGGGATCTGGCTGATCACCGACTGGAAGCGGTTGAAGAACAGCGTGGCGACATCGAACTCGCCCGCATCGAAGCGCGCCAGAATATCCCGCGCGATCGACTGGGCAACGTCGTAGCCCATCTTCTTCACTTCGCTCAGATCGACGTGACCGATGAAATGGTCCGCCAGATCACGCTTGAGCTGCTCGCGACCTTTTTTGCCGACGGTCAGGATCTTGACCGTCTTGCCCTGCGCCAACAGCTCGTTCGCCTTCGCCCGCGCCAGACGGACGATGGTCGAGTTGAAGCCACCGCACAGGCCACGCTCCGAGGTCATCACGACCAGAAGCTGCACCTTGTCGCTGCCCGTCCCGGCCAGAAGCCGGGGAGCGTTGTCAGAGCCGCCGACCGAGGCGGCAAGGCCGGACATCACGGCAGTCATGCGATCGGCATAGGGGCGCGCGGCTTCCGCGGCTTCCTGTGCGCGGCGAAGCTTGGCCGCCGCCACCATCTGCATGGCCTTCGTGATCTTCCGCGTCGACTTGACGCTGGCGATCCGGTTTTTCAGGTCCTTAAGGCTGGGCATTTCCCTGCTCCCTCCCCCGCTTACGCGAAGGTCTTGGCGAAGGTGTCCAGCGCAGCACGGATCTTGTCCTCGGCCTCACCCTTGATCTTCGGGTCGGTCTTGGTGATCCACTCCAGAAGATCCTTCGCATTGTTGCGCAGGTGCTTCAGGAGGCCCTGTTCGTAACGGCCAACGTCCTTGACCGGAACGTTGTCGAGATAGCCCTTGGTGCCAGCGAAGATGACGCAGACGATTTCCGCGTTGGTCAGCGGCGAGTATTGCGGCTGCTTCATCAGTTCGGTCAGACGCGCACCACGGTTCAGCAGGCGCTGGGTCGCAGCGTCAAGGTCCGAACCGAACTGGGCGAAGGCTGCCATTTCGCGGTACTGAGCAAGTTCCAGTTTCACCGGGCCGGCAACCGACTTCATCGCGTTCGTCTGAGCCGACGAGCCGACGCGCGACACCGACAGACCGGTGTTAACGGCGGGACGGATGCCCTGATAGAACAGTTCGGTTTCAAGGAAAATCTGGCCGTCGGTGATCGAGATCACGTTGGTCGGGATAAAGGCCGACACGTCGCCGCCCTGGGTTTCGATGATCGGCAGAGCCGTCAGCGAGCCATTGCCGTAATCGTCGCCCAGCTTGGCCGAACGTTCCAGCAGACGCGAGTGCAGATAGAAAACGTCGCCCGGATAGGCTTCGCGTCCCGGCGGACGGCGCAGAAGAAGCGACATCTGACGGTAGGCAACAGCCTGCTTGGACAGGTCATCATAGATGATCAGCGCATGGCGGCCATTGTCGCGGAAAAATTCGGCGATGGCGGTCGCGGCATAGGGCGCAAGGAACTGC
>JBATMT010000141.1:0-6087 GCA_049289975.1 Paracoccaceae bacterium
GCCTCCTCCATCGCCGCCGAGATCGGCACTATGAAGGTGACAGAACAGATCGATGCGCTTGTGACGCTTTCGACTCATCCAATGAAGTACCTGACGGCACCCCGTGTGGTCGCGGCTACGCTCGCGGTGCCGATCCTTGTTGCCGTGGGCGATTCCATCGGCATCTTCGGCGGATATCTGGTGGGTGTGAACCGACTGGGATTCAACCCGACGAACTACCTTACCAACACCTCGCAATACCTTGAAAGATGGGACATTCTTTCGGGACTTATCAAGGGCGCCGCCTTTGGTTTCATCGTCGCCGTGTCAGGCTGCTATTATGGCATGAACTCGGCCCGCGGCGCGCAGGGCGTCGGTCGTGCCACCAAATCCGCCGTCGTCACCGCCTCGGTTCTGATCCTTGGCGCAAACTACCTGCTGACGGAGGTATTCTTCTCCGCATGATCACCCTTACCGACGTCCACAAGCGCTTTGGCAAGAACCACGTCCTTCAGGGCGCGACTCTTTCTATCGGGCGCGGGCAGAGCATGGTAATCATCGGCGGCTCCGGCACCGGAAAGTCCGTGCTTCTCAAGTGCATCCTCGGCCTTGTCAAACCTGACAGCGGCACGATCACCGTCGACGGACAGCCCACCAGCGATGCGACCGACCGGGAGGCCTTCCTCGCCCGCTTCGGCATGCTCTTTCAAGGAGGCGCGCTGTTCGACAGTCTGCCCGTCTGGCAAAATGTCGCCTTCCGTCTGCTCCGTGGCGCTACCAAGCGCCCCAAGGCCGAAGCCCGCGACATCGCCATCGAAAAACTCCGCCGGGTCGGACTTCAGCCCGATGTGGCCGACCTCTATCCCTCGGAACTCTCTGGCGGCATGCAAAAACGCGTCGGCCTCGCCCGCGCCATCGCCGCCGACCCCGAGATCATCTTCTTTGATGAACCCACCACCGGCCTGGATCCGATCATGTCGGGCGTCATCAACGATCTCATTCGCGAAATCGTGACCGAAATGGGCGCGACGGCCATGACCATCACGCACGACATGTCCTCGGTCCGCGCCATCGCTGATCAGGTTGCAATGCTGCACGGTGGCCTGATCCGATGGACAGGCACGGTTGCCGAAATGGACACGACCACAGACCCATACGTCTCGCAGTTCATCCATGGTCGCGCCGAAGGCCCTATCGCCGCCATCCGCTGAGACACCTTCAGACATTGCATGATTTGACAGGTTCAGGCCCGCCGCTTAGGGTTTCCATCAGTGCGTGATGTATTGCCCTTGTTGTGGGCCTGTAAACGTTTTGACTTTCCGGGCCGGGGCACCCGCAGCACATGGTTTATCCGCACACGTCACTGATGATCCTGCTGATCAGCGTTTTCGTTTGCGTTCCACCGTTCTTGGTATTCCGCGTTCTCATGCGCTGCTACCGTAGGGCAGAGCGGCGGGAGATCCCCTCGCAGCGCTACTTCCTCGGTGCTGCTTTCGGTCTGATGACCTTCCTCATCAATCTAGGCATCCTGCTTGGGACAGCACTGGGCATAAGAAGCGGCATCGTCGAAATCGGATTCTGGCAAGGCGTCGCGGTCGCCATCGCTTGGGTGAGTTTCTGGGCCTGGATTTTCCTTGAACTGACCATCGCCCGCAAACTTGGGCGCCGGCGCCCGACCGACTAGCCATTTCACCGCTTGATCCTGCCGCCGCCAATCAGGCACAAGGCAGCATGAGCAAATCCGGTCAAAGCTTCACCTGCACCGCATGCGGGGCCGTCCACAAGAAATGGTCAGGCCGCTGTGACGCCTGCGGAGCCTGGAACTCCATCATCGAGGAAGCGCCTCTGTCGGCTGGCCCGTCCTCGAAATCGCTCGGCAACAGCCGTGGCCGCCGCATCGAGCTGACCACGCTGCAAACCGAAGAGCCCCCGCCGCCACGCGCCTCCTCGGGTATTGCCGAACTCGACCGCGTTCTGGGCGGCGGTCTGGTGCCAGCCTCAGCCATTCTCGTCGGGGGCGATCCCGGCATAGGCAAATCGACACTTCTGCTGCAAGCTGCTGCAAGTTTCGCCCGTAAGGGCCTGAAATGCCTTTACATATCCGGTGAGGAAGCCTCGGCGCAGGTCCGCATGCGTGCCCAGCGGCTTGGCCTCTCCGACGCGCCAGTCATGCTTGCCGCCGAAACCAACCTGCGCGACATCCTGACAACGCTCGACGCAGAACGTGCCGATCTGGCGATCATCGATTCGATCCAGACCCTCTGGGCTGACATGGTCGAAGCCGCGCCCGGCTCGGTGGCGCAGGTCCGCGCCTCGGCCCACGAACTGGTCACCTTCGCCAAGAAACGCGGCACAGCCATCATCCTCGTCGGCCACGTCACCAAGGACGGCCAGATCGCCGGCCCCCGCGTCGTCGAACATATGGTCGATTGCGTGCTCTATTTCGAAGGCGAGCGCGGCCACCAGTTCCGCATCCTGCGGGCCGTGAAGAACCGCTTCGGTCCCTCTGACGAAATAGGCGTGTTCGAAATGACGGGTGCGGGTCTGGCCGAAGTCACCAACCCCTCCGCCCTTTTCCTCTCGGACCGCGGTCAGGCCACACCTGGATCGGCGGTGTTTGCCGGGATCGAGGGCACGCGCCCGGTCCTGACCGAAATTCAGGCGCTTGTCGCGCCCTCGCCTCTCGGTACGCCACGCCGCACAGTGGTGGGGCTTGATGCCGGGCGCCTCTCGACCATCCTTGCCGTGCTGGAAGCCCGCTGTGGCATCCCCTTTGCTGGCATGGACGTGTTCCTCAACGTTGCGGGGGGCATGAAAGTCTCCGAACCTGCGGCCGATCTTGCCGTCGCGGCTGCCCTCCTGTCGGCCCGCGAGGACATCGCATTGCCCGCCGACATGGTGGTTTTCGGCGAAATCAGCCTGTCGGGCGCGCTGCGTCCGGTATCGCAAACGGAAAACAGGTTGAAAGAGGCGCAAAAACTTGGTTTCTCACAGGCAGTCGCGCCGGACAGGACAAAGTCGGACGGCACAGATGGAATGAGGCTGCGCAAGATGCCCGATCTCGTCACCTTCGTTGGTGATCTGTTCGCGGCGGGCTAAGCGCGAGGAGCGAGAGAGCATGGAAGGTTTCACAATCGTCGACGCAGGCGTCGCGGTCATAGTGCTCATGTCGGCGATCCTCGCCTACAGCAGGGGCTTCGTACGCGAGATATTCGCGATTCTTGGCTGGCTTGCCGCCGCGTTTCTGGCCTTCACCTTCGCTGGGCAGGCCGAACCGCTGGTCAAACAGGTCCCGGTCCTTGATAAATTCCTCGGCACCAGTTGTGAGCTGTCGATGATCGCGGCCTTCGCCGCCGTCTTCGCCGTGTCCCTCCTGATCGTGTCGATCTTCATCCCGATCTTTTCCTCCGCCGTCCAGCGCTCGGCTCTGTCGGGCGTCGATCAGGCACTTGGCTTCCTCTTCGGTGTCGCCCGTGGCGTGCTTCTCGTCGGGGTTGCCTTCCTCGTCTACAACCGCCTAGTCGCCGACTCTGCCGTACCGATGATCGACAATTCGCGCTCGGCCAAGGTTTTCGCCTCGTTCGAGGACAAGCTGAACCAGCAAGTCCCCTCTGACGCACCCGGCTGGATCGCCGCCCGTTACAATGACCTGACCGGCAAATGCGGCACCCCAAGCACTCAGGCTACCGGCACCACCGAGGCTCCTGCCTCCGGCACAGCTGCGGCTCCCGCCGATGGATCGACCAACACCACCGGTGCCAAGACCGTCACTCCCTGATCCGCGCACAGGTTCTGCGCCTTCGCAGGTGCAGAAAAACCGCATCATGGGGTGACAGTCGGGGCGCGAGCGACTACATGGTGGCGCATACCATCCCCGGATTCGGAGCGCCGCGCCCATGCGTCCATTCCTTGCCCACCCCTTCGACGATGACAAGCTGAAGGAAGAATGCGGCATTTTCGGTGTCGTCGGCGTTTCTGACGCTGCCAATTTCGTCGCTCTCGGCCTGCATGCGCTCCAGCATCGCGGACAGGAAGCAGGCGGCATCGTTTCGTATGACCCAGTCGATGGCTTCAACTCCGTTCGCCGCTTCGGCTATGTCCGCGACAACTTCACCAAGCACGACGTGATGCAAACGCTGCCCGGCAGCCTTGCCATCGGCCATGTCCGCTATTCCACCGCAGGCTCCAAGGGGGCCACCGCCATCCGCGACGTTCAGCCCTTCTTCGGCGAATTCTCGATGGGCGGCGCTGCGATTGCCCACAACGGCAACCTGACCAATGCCGCCGCACTCCGCCGCGAACTGATCGAGCGTGGCTCGATCTTCCAATCCTCGTCCGACAGCGAATGCATCATCCATCTGATGGCGCGCTCGATCCAGAAGAACATCTCCGAACGCATCAAGGACGCGCTTCGCCGTGTCGAAGGTGCTTTCTCCGTCGTTGCCATGACCCGCACCAAACTGATCGGCGTCCGCGACCCGCTTGGGGTGCGCCCTCTGGTTCTGGGCCGCATCGGTGACAGCGGCTGGGCGCTTTCGTCCGAAACCTGTGGTCTCGACATCATCGGCGCCGACTTCGTACGCGAAATCGAGCCAGGCGAAATGGTCGTCATCGAAGGCAACAAGATCGAATCGACACGCCCCTTCGCACAAGCTGCCTCGCGCTTTTGCATCTTCGAGCATGTCTATTTCTCGCGCCCAGACTCAATCCTTGGTGGCCGTTCGGTCTATGAGACGCGCCGCCAGATCGGCGTCGAACTCGCCCGAGAAGCGCCGGTGGACGCCGATCTCGTTTGCCCGGTGCCGGATTCAGGCACCCCGGCCGCCATCGGCTACAGCCAGGAATCGGGCATCCCCTACGCCATGGGGATCATCCGCAACCAGTACATGGGCCGCACCTTCATCGAACCGACCGAGCAGATCCGCAACATGGGTGTGCGCCTCAAGCTCAACGTCAACCGCGCCCTGATCAAGGGCAAGCGCGTGATCCTTGTCGACGACTCCGTCGTACGCGGCACAACAAGTCGCAAGATCAAGGACATGATTCTTGATGCCGGTGCCGCCGAGGTCCACTTCCGCATTGCCTCACCGCCCACCGCCTGGCCTTGCTTCTACGGCGTCGACACCCCCGAACGCTCGAAACTCCTTGCCGCGACCATGAGCGAGGACGAAATGCGCGACTGGATCGGCGTTGACAGCCTCAAGTTCGTTTCGCTCGACGGCCTCTACCGCGCCGCAGGCGAGGCAACCGGACGCGACCCGAAAGCCCCGAAATACTGCGACGCCTGCTTCTCGGGCGAATATCCGGTCGCCCCGTCCGACCAGATCGAGAATGGCTTCGAGATGAAGGCGGCGGAGTGACCGAGGCACAGCGATGATCGAGGCACCATCCGATCACGACGCCTACCTTGCCCGCCTGTCTGACCCTGCGCAAAAGGCGCTCCTGACTGATCTGCGCGCCCGTATCCATGCCGCCCTGCCGGGGCTTGAGGAATGCATAAGCTACGGCATGCCTGCGTTCCGCATCCACGGGAAGGTCGTCGGCGGCTATGCGGCGCTGCGCAAGGGCTCGTCCTTCTATCCCTTCTCGGGTGGCGTGCTGGACCAGATCGCGGACCAGTTGGCGGGCTACAGCCGTGCCAAATCCGCTCTCCATTTCTCTGGCGAAAAACCCATTCCGGACAGTCTCTTGCAGCTCCTTCTTCAGACGCGTCTTGCCGAGATCAGGGCGCACCTTCCCCTCATGCGCTATCGTCCGCACCATTTCCTTTGTTCGCTCGGCTTTCAGGGCAAGGGCTACTCTGATGGCTTTACCGCCAACATGAGTGCCATTGTCGTGGGTCGCCTGCGGGCAAACGGCGGTGACGACACTCTGATCGAGGTAACACCCGCCACCGACGACATCTGTGCACCCTGCCCCAAACGCCGCGGCGCGCTTTGCACATCGCAAGACAAGATCGCGGCGCTGGATGCCGCCCATGCAGAAGCCCTGCACCTGACACCCGGCGACCGCCTGACATGGGGTGAGGCACAGGTCCGCATCCGCGCCAATGTCCCGCCGGGTAGTCTCAAGACCCTTTGTCAGGGCTGTGAATGGGAACCTTACGGC
>JBATMT010000142.1:0-5440 GCA_049289975.1 Paracoccaceae bacterium
GTTGTTACGCATGCTGGCTGGGAAAACGGCTATGGCAATATGATTGAGGTCCAGCACCCATACGGGCTGAAAACTCGCTACGGCCATCTGTCGGCCATCCATGTGAGCGTCGGTGAAAAGGTATCGCGCGGGGACCGGATCGGTGATATGGGGAACACTGGACGTTCGACCGGAACGCATTTGCACTATGAAGTGCGGGTCGGTGATGAACCAGTCAATCCGATGAGCTTTATCAAGGCGGCTACCAATGTTTTCTAGAAGCAAGATCAATGAACCCGGTCCGAAAGCAGCCGAGCCCGAGAAACCGAAGGCGCCAGAGCCGATGCCCGTTGCGAAGCCTTCCTATGATTTTGCAACGCCATCATCACCAAAGGCAAAACCCGCGGCGTCTGTGTTGTCGACCGATCTGACGATCATCGGCAACATCAAGACCTCGGGTGACATCCAGATCGAAGGTGTCGTCGAAGGCGACATTCGTGCACATCTTCTGACGGTCGGCGAAACCGCCACCATCAAGGGTGAGATCATGGCAGACGATATCGTGGTGCATGGCCGCGTCGTGGGCCGCGTTCGCGGTCTGAAAGTGCGCCTGACATCGACCGCACGGGTCGAAGGCGACATCGTTCACAAGACCATCGCGATTGAATCGGGCGCTCATTTTGAGGGTTCAGTTCAGCGTCAGGAAGATCCGCTGCAAACCGGGGCTACGCCGAAGCAGATTGCGTCCGCACCTGTAAAGTAAGGTGACCAATCGGTTCGACATGAAAGGCACCGCACCGCGGTGCCTTTTTCATTGTTGTCATACGTCAGTGGTCAGTTCGCGGTACATGTGCCAGGTGGCATGGCCAAGAACCGGCAGTATGATGAACAGGCCCAGAAACATCGGGGCCATACCGATGGCAAGCATAACGGCAATCACCAAGCCCCAGATGATCATCGTACCGATGTTTGCAATAACCGCCTGAAAGCTGACGATAATGGCCGAGATGAAATCCACTTCTCGATCCAGAAGCAGCGGCAGGCCGACAACTGTGATCGAAAAGAGTACGGCAGCGAACCCTGCGCCGATCAGGCTGCCAACGGCCAGCATCGCCGGGCCATTGCCCTCGAACAGGACCGCGAACGAACTGGTGACGTTGGTCATCGCTTGCAGGCCCATGAAAAGTGCAAAGATCGTGTGCGCCACGAAGACCCAGAACATGAACATCAGCAAGATCACCATAGCCATCGATGGGATCTGTCGATCTTTCTGGGCAAAAACCACACCAAGGATAGCGCCCCAGTCCAGAGGCTCTCCGGCCTCTATCCGGCGGCTGACCTCGTAAAGTCCTATGGCAGCAAATGGTGCCAGCAAAGGAAAGCCCACGATGACCGGGATGAGCCACCACTCCTGGCCTGAGGCCTTGTAGACCATCCAGATGATCACGCCGCCTGCAACATAGATCGCGCTAAAAAACAGCCCGAACAGCGGTGCCTTCAAAAAGTCTTGCAACCCGGCCTTCAGTACCCTGCCGATTGCTCCCGCAGTCAAGCTAGCGGGCGCAGGAAGGGCCGAAGCACCCTCTTCCCCAACAGACATTCCCCCCAAACCTTTCCCGCGCGTCTCCCTGGCAAAGGCTAGGCGAGAGGCTACTCGTCAGGCAAGGGGTTTCAGCGCACCGGCGTGGGTGCAGCGTCGCGTTCAGCGACCCAGGCATGGTCGGGGTCGAAGGCAAAACGCCATTTGCGCAAGGGTCCGGCCATGACGTTGAGGTAGTACATTTCGTGGCCATAAAGCGCGCCACAGGGATGATGGCCTTTTGGTACAAGCACGACGTCATGGTTGGTGACTGCCATCGTCTCATCAAGGCTGCGGTCGTCGGTATAGACGCGCTGGATGCCCCAGCCGCTGCCGGGGTTGATCCGGTGGTAGTACGTCTCTTCCAGATAGGTCATGCGCGGAAAATCATCCTCGTCATGGCGGTGCGAGGGATAAGAAGACCAGTTGCCAGCGGGAGTGAACACTTCCGTCACCAGAAGGCTGTCAGCGAAGTCCTCGTTCTCCATTGCGATGTTGTTGATGAAGCGAGTATTCGAGCCAGTACCGCGCTGGGTCAGGCTGATGCCATCTGGCCCGATACGCCGTGCCGTATGGCCGCTCTTGCCGGGTGCCGCGCAAACCGCGATTGTGCAATCTGTCTTGGCAACTGCTTCCCAGTGGCTGCCGTTCGGGACATAGAGGCAATGTGGAGGTGTCTTTTCAAACACATCCATCCGTTGCCCCAACGTGCCATAGTCGATGCCACCTGCGGAAATCGCGGCCTTGCCCTCGACCATCACCAGAATGACTTCGTTGTCCAAGGTGCGCTCGGTCGCAACCTCGCCCGCCGTCAGACGATAAAGACCAAAGCCGACATATCTCCAGCCCGCATTCTTCGGCGTGACGTCGTGGATCTTGCCGTTCGTGCTCTTGGGCTTCCTGAGAAGTTTCATGTCTGCCTCATTCTCCGACCAAAATACCCCGGTGGGGCGTGAGGAGGCAGAGCCTCCCCAAGTCCTACTTATCCAGCCCGGCCTGACGGGCAAAGTGCTTCAGGCATGCAAGTCCCATCGTCTGGTATTTGACCGGGTCACGCACGATCGGGTCCTGCTCGGCCTCGATCACGAGCCAGCCGTGATAGCCGTGGTCGGCTGCGACCTTCAAGACCGGGACGAAGTCCACACATCCTTCGGGATCGCCGGGCACGGTGAAGACGCCGCGCCGCACACCTTCAAGGAATGACAGGCGGTTCTCGCGCACTTCCTTCATGATCTCGAGGCGGATGTTCTTGGCATGGATGTGAGCGACCCGGCCCATGTGGCGCTTGGCGACAGCGAGCGGATTGCCTCCGCCAAAGGTGCAATGCCCGGTATCGAGGAGCAGATGCGTGTGGGGGCCAGTCAGCACCATAAGCTTGTCGATCTCGGCCTCCGTTTCGACAATCGTGCCCATGTGATGGTGATAGACCAGCGTAATTCCCTGAGCCGCCGCGAATGCTGCAAGTGCCTCGATCCCGCTTGCAAAGGCAGGCCATTCTGCCTCTGTCAGGACCGGACGGTCGTTCACTGGTGTCCCATCCGCGCCGTGGATGGCGTTCGAGGTTTCGCACACGATGATGACCTTACAACCCATGCCCTTGAGAATATCAAGGAACGGCTGCATGGCTGCCTTTTCGGTTTCCAGATCGTTGACCAGCAGGTTGGTCGAATGCCAGCCGGAAACGAACTTCAGCCCGCGCGGCCCGAGTGCCCCTTTGAGGCCCCCGACAGTCGTTGGAAATTTGTGTCCTTTTTCAATGCCATCAAATCCAATGCTCGCGCATTCATCAAGGCACTGGTCCAGCGAGATGTGTGCGCCAAGGGTCTGATCATCGTCGTTTGACCAGGCGATGGGGTTGGTTCCGTAAAAGATCATTCGTTTCACCTGTCAGTCGGCAAGCCGCTGTTTCTGAGTATTCTGAACGTACTTGGTACGGGCCTTCATGACCTCGTTTCGAGTTGACACTTCCGGGACTGCGACATCCCACCAGTAGCCGCCAGCTTCAGTCGAAGGTGCCGGGTCGGTATCGATCACGATCACCACTGGCCGGTCAGCGCTTTTGGCGGCTTTCAGTTCCGACTCCAGGCCGGCGATGTCGACCGCCTTGAAAGCACGCGCGCCCATCGAGGCCGCATGGGCGACAAAGTCGATGGCAGACGGGTTCACATGGTAGCTGTCGTCCAGAAGGTTGTTGAAGGGTGCACCACCGGTCCCTTGTTGCAGGCGGTTGATGCAGCCATAGCCTCGGTTGTCGGTCAAGACCACTGTAAAGGGTATGCCCATCGTCACGGCGGTGGCCAGTTCCGAGTTGGCCATCATGTAGCTTCCATCGCCGACCATGCAGATCACGTCGGCCTTGGGCCGGGCCATTTTGATGCCCATAGCACCGGCCACTTCGTAGCCCATGCACGAAAAACCGTATTCCATGTGATAGCCACCTTGGGCGGCGTCCCAGATCTTGTGCAACTCACCCGGCATTGTGCCTGCGGCGCCCATGATTACTGTTGCCTTCGACGAGGTTCGCTGCACCGCGCCGATTACTTGGGCATCGGTCGGCAGAGCATTGCCAGTTTCGGGCGCGGCTTTGACCGCTCCGGTCGCAGCAGACCAGTTGGTCTTCAGTTTTCCATCTACCTTCCAGTTTTGACTTCCAAGTGCCTTGCCAATCGCTTGCAGGGCGATCTTCGCATCAGAAGCAAGGCTCAACGCCCCGTGTTTGTAGCTGTCATAGGCTTGCACGTTGATCGACAATATCTTGCGGTCGGGGTTCTTGAAAAGCGCCCACGACCCGGTGGTGAAATCCTGAAATCGGGTGCCGACACCGATGACCAGATCAGCGGTTTCGCAGACGCTGTTGGCGGCAGCACCACCTGTCACGCCTACCGGGCCGAAGTTCAGCGCGTGATCATGGTCGAGTGCCGACTTGCCGCCTTGGGTTTCAACGACCGGAATGCCGTGGCGAGTTGCGAAGGCGGCAAGGTCCGCTTCGGCTTCCGAATAGATCACGCCGCCCCCGGCAACGATAACGGGTGATTTTGCCGCCTTCATCGCAGCGATGGCGACAGCAAGTTCACCGGCATCCGGTTCGGGGCGGCGAATGTGCCAGACTTTTGGAGAGAAGAAGCTTTCGGGGTAATCATAGGCTTCGGCCTGCACATCTTGGCAAAAGGCGAGCGTCACTGGGCCGCAGTCTGCCGGATCGGTCATGATGCGAAGCGCACGCGGCAGCGCGGTCAGGAGTTGTTCAGGCCGGGTGATACGGTCGAAATAGCGGCTGACAGGCTTGAAAGCGTCATTGGCGCTGATCGTGCCGTCGTTAAAGTCCTCGATCTGTTGCAACACCGGGTCCGGGGCGCGGTTGGCAAACACGTCGCCGGGTACGAACAGTACCGGCAAGCGGTTAACATGCGCCAAGGCCGCCGCTGTGACCAGATTGAGCGCACCCGGCCCGATAGACGTGGACACCGCCATAGCGCGTTTGCGCTTGTGGGCCTTGGCATAGGCGATAGCTGCGTGGGCCATCGTCTGTTCGTTGTGGCCGCGCCATGTCGGGAAGGTCGCTTTGGCGCCGTGCAGCGCTTCGCCAATGCCCGCCACATTGCCGTGGCCGAAGATCGCCCACATGCCCTCGATGAACCGATCACCATCGGCGGTCATCTGGTTCGAGAGCCAACGTACCATGGCTTGCGCAGCAGTCAGTCGTATCGTGTTCATCTCATGCTCCCGAAGCGGCACGCGCCCTGTCCCAGACGCCGCAAAGACGGCGGAAATTGTCGGCCATCATGGTGACGGCGCCGTGGTCGTCGAGCGATCCGGCCATCCATTGCTTGGCAGCTTCGGCAAAGATCGTCCGGCCAACTGCAAAACCGCGTACCAGCGGAT
>JBATMT010000143.1:0-4372 GCA_049289975.1 Paracoccaceae bacterium
GGGATGAGCCGTGCTGGGAGTGATTGTATCATTTCGTAGGATCAATAGCCGCACTAAGGGCGATCCTCTGCAATATTGTTTCTGTTTTGACCTCTGCCGTCGCCTCCGGTTTTGAGCCGCCGCGGCAATTCTTCCCAGTTTCAGCCACGGCGGAATATGGCAAAAACATGGCGAAACTTCGGCGCGATTGACACATTTGTTAACGTCCGGCATCGGAGTGTTCAGTGGACCAGTTGGAGTAGGGTTGTTCATGTCTAGGTTCTTTAGTGTTGTAGCGCTGTCTCTGGTGTTGGCAGCAGGAATTGCAGGTTCTGCCCAAGCGGCAACCGTGCAGGTGTCGACGCAAGGCGGAAATGCCTTCCTCGACTCGTCAAATCAAAATGGATGGTATCAAACCGCAAGCTACACGCTTAACGGCATTGCGCGTACAGCAGCTGCCGGGTTGTTCCGCCTGAAGGAAACGACTGCAGGCGGTGTGGTCACGAAATTTGTCGGTGTCTGCCTTGAGCCGCTGGAATGGCTGAACCTGCCGAAGGCATATGACGAAGGCTCGTCCTTGTCCTATCTGACCACGTCGCGCCTCGGGGCGCTGGTCGACAATGCCATGGGTCTGGTCAAGAACTCGCAGACTGCGGCGGCATTCCAGCTTGCAGCGTGGGAGATCGCGAACGAAGGCAAGGGCACGCTCGACCTTAACGGTGGTGCGTTCAAGCTTTCGGCGGCACAAGCGAACACCAAAGCGCTGGCTCAAAGCTGGCTTGACGCAATTTCGGGCGGGAACTGGAAGTTGAACGCACAAGTCATGATCCTTCGTGCTCCCGGCACGCAAGATCTCGTAACCAACTTGCCGCCAGCACCTATCCCGGTCCCGGCCGCAGGCCTTTTGCTGCTTGGCGGCCTTGGCAGTATTGCTGCAGCACGGCGTTCACGCCGCGCCTGATGCGAATTAGGTCGTCAGCACACCCGGCGGAATTTTGACGACCTACAGGGGGGCACGCAAGTGCCCCCCAACCGTTTTCGCCCCCCCTTTCAATTGCCCGGCGAACATGGCAGTTTCGCCTTCATGAAAACTGATTTCCTCATAATTGGCGGTGGCATAGCTGGCGTTTCTGCCGCGGCGCGACTGTCGCATCTCGGGCACGTCACGTTGCTTGAAACCGAAGATCATCTTGCCCATCATGCGTCGGGCCGATCTGCTGCGCTCTACGAGCCCTTCTATGGCCTGCCGCCTATCGTGGCACTTTCGCATGCCAGTGGTGACTATCTGCGCACGGCGAATGGCGGCGTTCTCAGCCCTCGCGGGATGATGATCGTTGCTGGCCCGACCGAGCGAGAGGCTTTCGATCGCGACATCAAGGTGATGGATCTGGGCGAGATCAGCTTCGACGAAGCACTCATCCACATGCCGATCCTGAACCCGGCTACAGTCTCTTTTGCGGCCTGGGCTGACCACGCGTGGGACATAGACACCGACCTGCTTATTCAGAACTTCCTTCGCGAAGCTCGCAGCAACGGCGCAACAATCACTACTGGCGCGCGCGTCACGTCGATTGCCAAGACTTCTGGTGGGTGGCACGTTGTTACATCCAAGGGTGAATTCGAACCGAGGCTGCTGATCAACGCAGCGGGTGCCTGGGCTGACGAAGTGGCAAGCCTAGCTGGCATCGAAAGGCTTGGCTTCACTCCGATGCGCCGATCGATGGCGCGAATCCCGGCTCCGGGTGGGCTTGACGTGTCAAAATGGCCGATGGTTTTTGGGGTCGGTGAAAGCTGGTACAGCAAACCCGATGCTGGCGCGCTGATAGTCTCGCCGGCCGAGGAACATCCCATGGACCCGCACGATGCATGGGCTGACGACATGGTCCTTGCCGAGGGGCTGGCGCGCTATGAGGACAAGGTAACCGAGCCTGTGACGCGACTAATAACGTCTTGGGCTGGCTTGAGAACGTTTTCACCGGACCGAGTTCCGGTAATCGGGTTCGCACCCGCAGAGCCGTCTTTCTTCTGGCTAGCGGGGCAGGGGGGGTACGGTTTCCAAAGCTCGCCAGCGATCAGCCAGTTGGTGGCAGACCTCATCTCTGGCGGCAAGCCTTCGGCCGACGACAAGACCGTCGCCGCTGTTTCCCCAACGCGCTTCGCATAGCGGGCGGCAGTTTTTGTGGCTCTGTGGCACTCAATCCCGTGACAACGGGTGCGCGCTTAGGTAGAGCCGTTCAAATACGAATATCGGACTGATCTGAATGCGCCGTTTCCTTACGCTCTTCGCTTGCTTCTGCCTCATTGCCTTTTTGGCAGCTTGTGGAGGCCTTGGCGGTCATCCCTATGGAATTCCTGCGCAATTTGGCGATTCCGATCCGTTCCACTGGCGTGGGCGCGTTCCGTCCAAGTACGAAGTTCACGGTATAGATGTTTCAAAGTATCAAGGTGCCATAAACTGGGACCGCGTCGCGGCAGCGGACGTGCGGTTTGCTTTCATCAAGGCGACCGAAGGTGGCGACGTCGAAGACCCGATGTTCCTGACCAACTGGTATGGCGCGCAGAATGCGGGAATTCCTCGCGGAGCTTATCATTTCTACTACTTCTGCCGCACGGCGCAGGAACAGGCACAATGGTTTATCCAGCATGTACCGATTGAGCCCGGCGCTTTGCCGCCCGTTCTTGATATTGAGTGGACGCAGTCTCGCAACTGCCCCGGTCGCCCCGACCCCGATCATGTTCGCGCTGAAGCGGCAACATTCCTGGCGATATTGACACAGTACTACGGTCAAAAGCCGCTGATCTACACGACGGTAGATTTCTGGGTCGACAACCAGATGTGGCTGATCGACGACTATCCGTTCTGGCTGCGGTCTGTCGCAGGGCATCCGCGCGATGTCTACGATGGCGGCCATCACTGGACGCTGTGGCAGTACACCGGTACGGGGCGGGTCCCAGGGATTGACGGTGATGTCGATCTGAACGCTTTCTCCGGCACGTCCAAGTCCTGGGCGACCTGGCTCGCAACCCACCGCCGCTGACTAATACAGAATCCTGAATGTGTTGATCGGCGTCAACGCAGGCTGTCGCCCCACGACGCAAACGTCTTGGCATAGAAACAGACGGGATTCACTCATGTTCAAGGAATTGATCGCTTCAAAGCGTGGCGAGTTGCGCGCGCTCTACAAGGCCATACCGGGCGCGACAGACGGCTTTGGGCAGCTGTCCAAAGCCGTCAAGGAGGGCGGCGTGCTTGGCGTTCGTGAAAAGGAGTTCGTGGCGCTTGGAATTGCTGTCGCGCAATGTTGCGAGCCCTGCATCCTTTTTCATGTTGAAGCCTTACTGAAGGCTGGCGGTACGCGCGAAGAGTTGGGAGACGTCCTTGGGATGGCAATCCAGATGGGTGGCGGTCCGGCCCTTATGTACGCTGGCAAGGCTCTTGCCGCATGGGACGAACTGGCAGCATGAAAAAGGGCCCCCGAAACGGGGGCCTTACGCATTAGTAGAGAACCTGACTATCCGCCAATCAACCGTCAACGCGGATGCGTTCGTTCTTCGGATCAAACGGGCTGTCTTCGGTCACCACAGCATCCCACAGTTCACGCAGCATCCGCACCTGCAGTTTGGTGCCGGGAGTTGCAAGTTCTGGCCGAACATAGCCCATCCCAATCTGCTTGCCGAAAGCCACCGAATAACCACCGGATGTCAGGCGGCCGACCTTTTTGCCGTTGACCATGAGCACTTCCTTGCCCCACGGATCGGCGTCGGCCGGACCGTCAATAAGCACGGTGACGCACATCGACCGGATACCCTTGTCGATCATCGCCTGTTTGCCCTGGAAGTCCTTGTTCATGTCGACAAAGCGCGGCAAGCCGGCCTCAAGCGGTGTCGCGTCACGGCCAAGTTCGTTGCCGAAGGCGCGATAGGATTTTTCCTGACGCAGCCAGTTCTGGGCGCGTCCCCCGACCAGTTTCAACCCGTGCTTCTCGCCTGCCTTCATCAGCAGATCGAACAGGTAGTTCTGCATCTCGATCGGATGGTGCAACTCCCAACCAAGTTCGCCGGTGTAGGCCACGCGGATCGCGTTGACTGGGCACATGCCAAGCTCGATCTTGCGGGCCGAAAGCCACGGGAAGCGCTTGTTTGACAAGGCGGTTGCCGGATCGGCATCCTTGATGACTTCCGCAAGAATCTTGCGGCTGTTGGGCCCTGCAAGGGCAAAGACGCCCCACTGGGTCGTCACATCATGGATCTCGATGTAACCGAACTCAGGCGCCTTGTCCTCGGCACATTTCCGCAGATAATCAGCGTCATAGGCCGTCCATGCCCCAGCCGAGACGAGGTAGTAGTCGTTCTCGCCGTTGCGCACGATGGTGTATTCGGTGCGGGTGGTGCC
>JBATMT010000144.1:0-5456 GCA_049289975.1 Paracoccaceae bacterium
GCATGTCTGCCATAGAGAAGCACTTCCCGGGAGTTCATGCACTGAAGGCAGCGCAATTCGACCTGAAGGCGGGCGAGGTCCATGCGCTGATGGGCGAGAATGGCGCCGGCAAGTCGACGCTCATGAAGATACTCTCTGGCATTTATGGCCCCGATAGTGGGTCGATCAAGCTGAATGGACAGGATGTTCGCATCAATGGCCCACGTAGTGCACAAGCTCTGGGCATTGGCATAATCCATCAGGAACTGGCGTTGATGCCTGACCTGACAGTTGCCCAGAATATCTTCATCGGACGCGAGCCAAGAAGCCGCTGGGGCGTTCTGGACGAAGGCCAGATCAACCGCGCTGCCGAAGCGATCTTTGAGGATATGCGCGTGAAGATCGACCCGCGCGCGGAAGTACGCACCCTTACGATCGCTTCGCAACAGATGGTCGAAATTGCAAAGGCGCTGTCTTTCAAGTCGCGAATTCTGATTATGGACGAGCCGACTGCAGCGCTAAACACCGCTGAGACGAACGAATTGTTCACGATTATCCGCAAGCTGAAATCCGAACGCGTGGCGGTTATTTACATCAGCCACAAGATGGATGAGATCCGCCGTATCTCTGACCGTGTTACAGTGATGCGCGACGGTGCTTATGTGGGTACAGTAGAAGCGGCGGCGACCGCCATCGAAAAGATCATATCGATGATGGTGGGCCGCGAACTTGATCAGTCGGTTGTGGGTATTCCCGATTTGACGGCGGCACCAGTCGTGCTTTCTGTGCGTGGGCTAAGACGAGGCCGGTCAGTTCGAGATGTAAGTTTTGACCTCAGGCGCGGTGAGATTCTAGGCTTTGCCGGTCTTATGGGTGCGGGCCGAACAGAAGTTGCTCGTGTGATCTTTGGGGCCGATCCCCGCGAGGCCGGCGAGATCTTCGTGAAGGGCAAGGCCCGAGCAATTCGTTCTCCGCGCGATGCTGTAGCGGCAGGAATTGGTTATCTTTCCGAGGACAGGAAGCAGTTTGGGTTGGCTCTCGGGATCGATGTCCGGGGCAATATTGCACTAACATCACTTGAACGGTTCTCAGATCGCTTCATGCGGGTGGACGAACCTGCACTGGCAAAAGTGGCACGCAATCTTGTTGGCAGCCTTGCTATCCGAACCCCTTCAGATCGCCAGGAAGTTAGACTGCTATCTGGCGGCAACCAGCAGAAGGTTGTGATAGCAAAATGGCTTCTGCGCGACTGTGACATCTTGATCTTTGACGAGCCTACGCGCGGCATCGACGTAGGAGCCAAGGCGGAAATCTACCGCCTTCTTCAAAGCCTTGCAGCAGAGGGTAAGGCAATAATCGTCATCAGTTCAGAATTGCCCGAAGTGCTGCGGCTTTCCCATCGAATAGCTGTGATGTGTGAGGGGAAGCTGACAGGCATCCTGCCCGGTGGTCCCAACACAAGCCAAGAAGAGATTATGCGTTTAGCAACCCAGCGCGATGTTGCCGAGGAGAAGGTTTTGACATGACCACAACGGCAGACAATTCTGGGGCGGTGGCACAGCAGCCAAAGACATCAGGTGCACAGCAAAAGATACTCGCTTTTGCGAGCCTTATCGTACTCCTGGTCTTCTTTTCGTTGGCATCATCCAATTTTCTCCAGACCTCCAACATCCTTGCAATCTTACAGGCGACAAGTGTGAACGGCGTGTTGGCCATTGCCGCAACACTCGTCATCATCACTGGCGGGATCGATCTTTCGGTTGGAACGCTGATGACCTTCTGCGCGGTGATCGCGGGAGTAGTGCTGACTTTTTGGGGGCTGCCTTTGCCGTTTGGTATAGTTGCAGCAATTGCCGCGGGGACATTGTGTGGCTTCCTATCTGGAACCTTGATTGCAAGAATGAAGATTCCGCCCTTCATCGCAACGCTGGGCATGATGCTCATTCTGAAAGGGCTTTCTTTGGTCATTTCGGGCACCAAGCCAATCTACTTCAATGACACCCCAAGCTTCCCGTTGATCTCGACTGGCTCATTCATTGGCAATCTGATCCCGGGTCTCCCGATGCCAAACGGCGTCATTGTACTTTTCGTCCTTGCTTTGATGATTTCATGGGTCCTGAATCGCACAACTCTTGGACGCTATTGCTTTGCGCTCGGCTCCAACGAAGAAGCCGTGCGACTGTCTGGCGTGAATGCCGATGGCTGGAAGGTAACCATCTATGCACTTGCAGGCGGCATCTGCGGGATTGCTGGTTTACTCATCGCTTCGCGCCTGAATTCGGCTCAACCCGCTCTTGGCCAGGGTTACGAACTTGACGCGATTGCTGCGGTTGTAATCGGTGGCACCTCGCTAGCGGGCGGACGTGGGTCAATTCTCGGCACGATCATCGGTGCTTTGATTATGAGTGTGCTTCTGAACGGGCTGCGCATCATGTCTGTCGCACAGGAATGGCAGACCGTTGTCACAGGCCTGATCATCATCGCAGCGGTCTATGCAGACATGCTCCGTCGGCGGCGCGCCGGTTGAGCGAGAGAGAACGGCAAACGTTCCAACGACAATGAAGGCATCCGAACATGGAGGAAAAAGATGCTTAACAGAAGAACAGTCCTAGGTGTAATGAGCGCTGCGTCCCTGTTGGCAAGCACCAGCTTCGGTCTTGCTCAGGATAAACTCTACATTCCGCTGATTTCCAAAGGCTTCCAGCATCAGTTTTGGCAAGCCGTCAAGGCAGGGGCTGACAAGGCCGCTACTGAGTTTGGAGTCGAAGTGACGTTTGAAGGGCCAGACACGGAAGCTCAGGTAGACAAGCAGATGGATATGCTTGCTGCGGCGCTTGCGAAGAAGCCTGCAGCCATTGGTTTTGCGGCACTTGACAGCCAAGCCGCAACTCCGCTTCTGAAACAGGCACAGGATGCAAAAATTCCGGTCATTGCATTTGACTCCGGCGTCGACAGCGATATTCCAGTGACGACAGTTACGACCGATAACGTAGCTGCGGCTGCATTGGCCGCCGATAAGATGGCCGAATTGATTGGAGACGCAGGCAAGGTTGCCCTTGTCGTGCATGATCAGACTTCCCGAACTGGCATAGATCGCCGCGACGGCTTCGTTAACCAGATGAAGGCAAAGCATCCCAACATCGAAATCGTCGATATCCAGTACGGCGCTGGTGATCAACTTCAGTCGACCGAGATCACCAAGGCGATCCTTACGGCCAATCCCGATATCAAGGGCATTTTCGGGGCCAACGAAGGCTCGGCGATCGGTGTGCTGAACGGAATCAAAGAGACCGCAACGACGGGCGTTGTCGTTATTGGCTACGACTCTGGCAAGCTGCAAAAGGACGCCATCCGCGAAGGTCTTATGGCGGGTGCAATTACCCAGAACCCCGTCGGAATCGGTTATGAAACCGTGAAGGCCGCTATCGCCGCGATCAAGGGTGAAACATTGCCAAAGACTATCGACAGCGGTTTTGCCTGGTATGACAAGACCAACATCGACAGTCCCGAGATTGCTGCGGTCCTTTACGACTGATCATTGAATGACAATCGGGAAAACTGGTCCGGATCACTCCGGTCCAGTCTTTGACGTGAAAGGTGGCGAATGGAACTGGGGCTGAAGGACAAGGTGGTGATCGTGACTGGCGGTGGCGCCGGTATAGGCGCCGCGATTGCCGAGGCGCTTGCTGCTGAAGGCGCAGTGTCGGTGATACTTGCCCGACGCGCACCTGACCCAGATTGGCTTGAGCGGCTCGGTCCTGGCGTAGGATGGATTGAAGTCGAACTGTCGGATGATGCACAGTGCCGTGCCGCAGTTGCGAAAGCCCGCGCGCGATTTGGCCCGATTTATGGGCTAGTTAACAATGCCGGCATCAACGATGGTGTTGGGCTGGACGCTGGCCCCGAGGCATTCAGAGCGTCCTTAGATCTTAACCTCGTCCACTACTACACGCTTGCCCATCTGCTCGCCGAAGATCTGCGGCGCACCAAAGGGGCGATCGTCAACATCAGTTCAAAAACAGCGGTAACGGGTCAGGGCGGAACATCGGCCTACGTTGCTGCCAAAGCCGCCCAGCTTGGTCTGACGCGTGAATGGGCGGCGGCGTTCGCAACAGACGGGGTCCGTGTGAATGCCGTTATCCCGGCAGAAGTCATGACGCCCCTTTACGAAAGATGGATTGCCACCTTTGATAGCCCTGCAGAGAAACTTGCCGAAATCACAGCGCGGATTCCGCTAGGCCAGCGCATGACAGACGCTTCGGAAATCGCCTCTATGGTGGTCTTTGCTCTGTCCCAACGTGCGCTGCACATGACCGGACAATGGCTCTTTGTCGATGGTGGCTATACGCACCTCGACCGGGCACTGGCGGGCCAGCTCTCATGAGGCCAGATCACATAATTCTTCATCCCGGCGATGATGTGGCAATCGCACTAGCCGACCTCTCGGCTTCGACAGTGATCGCAGGCGTAACTTTGGTCGGCTCGGTCCCACGGGGCCACAAGATTGCCATGCATCCCATTCCGACAGGCTCCCACGTGCGGAGATATGGCCAGATCATCGGACGAGCCACACGCGATATTGCGCCGGGTGAACATGTCCATGTTCAGAACCTTGGCATGTCGGACCACGGCAACGACTATGCAATCGGTGAAGGCGTCAAGCCAATATTGCCGACCCAAGATGCACGAATGTTCATGGGGTATCGCCGCGCTGACGGGAAATCGGGAACGCGGAACTATCTCGGTGTTCTTACGTCGGTGAACTGTTCGGGCTCGGTCGCGCAGTTCATAGCGCAAGAGGCCGAAAAGACTGACTGGTTCAAGGCATTGAAAAATGTGGACGGAATAGTGCCAATTGCGCATTCGTCAGGCTGCGGCATGGCGGGCGACAACGAAGGCTATGCTACGTTATTCCGGACGCTTCAGGGCTACGCAAGAAACCCAAATTTTGCGGGGATTTTGCTGGTTGGGCTCGGCTGCGAGGTGATGCAGATCCCGGCATTGATCGGCAAGGCGCGGCTGCGATCGGATGGGCAGTTTTACCACATGACAATTCAGGAAACCGGCGGAACACGGCGCACGGTCGAACGCGGTGTCGAAGCTCTGCGAGACTTGGCCGTCGTGGCAGACGCATGCGAACGGGAGCCAATTCCAGTGTCTGAGTTGGTGATCGGGATGCAGTGCGGCGGCTCAGACGGCTACTCCGGAATTACCGCGAACCCTGCGCTTGGTGTTGCGTCCGATCTACTGGTGGCAAGTGGCGGCACGACCATACTCTCGGAGACTTCCGAGATCTATGGGGCCGAGCATCTGCTGACACGGCGGGCAGTAAGCCAGGATGTGGGAATGAAGCTTCTGGAACGCATTCGCTGGTGGGAAGACTATTGCATCCGAAACAAGGGTGAAATGAACAATAATCCAAGCCCTGGAAACAAGCGCGGCGGGCTGACGACAATTCTGGAAAAGAGCCTTGGCGC
>JBATMT010000145.1:0-2833 GCA_049289975.1 Paracoccaceae bacterium
CTGGTCAGTCTTGCCGTTGCTCAGAAGCGGCACTTCAGCAATGATCTGAACCGTCACGTCACTCCGCGGCAGATCAAACGCCCTCGCAACGACATCCACAATCTCGGCATCCTGACCTTGCGCAGTCGTCATCACGACCAGCCGGTCATCGACGCCAACCGCATATGCCTTGTGCCCGACTTCCATCAGTCGAGCCTCTATCTGATCAAGGCTGATCCGAAGACCGTAGAGCTTCACAAACCGCTTGGCCCGCCCGACTATCCTGAAGAACCCCGTTTCGGTACGTTCCGCAATGTCGCCGGTGCGCAGAAATCCGGCATCCCTGCCGCGCGCCAGATCGTCGCGATTGTCCGCGTAGCCGAGCATGACGTTGGGGCCTTCGTAGATCAATTCGCCCGCGACGCCGGATTGAGTGATGTCTGATCCCTTGGGGTCAGATATCCAGATACGGCCGCCGGGGATCGCCCGACCAATCGTATCGGCATTGGCCGCAAGCGACTCTGGCGGCACATAGGCGATGCGCGGCCCGGCCTCTGTCTGGCCGTACATCACAAAGAACTTCCAGCCCTGCCGCGCCGACAGCATGGCAAGCTCTTTGGCACGGCTCGGCCCAAGCCTTCCGCCGGCTTGGGTCACATAGCGGATCGGCCCGAAATCGCAAAACTCCAGCTTGTGGGCCTGCAACAGGTCAATCTGATGCGGCACCATCGCCAGACTGGTGACATGTTGTTCGACTGTAAGTTTGCGGAAGGCCGGGTCCGCAACCGACGCATTGGCAAGCACCACTCTCGCGCCGACGCTCAGATGCGAATGCAGCACCGACAGACCATAGGAATAGTGTAGCGGCAGGCTCGTGACCGCCGTTTCTGTCTGGCTCAGGCCAAGATATTCGGCAATTGCCAAGGCGTTGCTGTCGATGTTTTCGCCAGACAGCCGCACCAGCCGGGGGTCACCCGTGCTTCCGGATGTCGACAGCAGCAGCGCCAGTTCGGGGTCAAGCGCAGCCTCCGAACTGTCCCTTTCTTCAAAGTGACAGACGTCTCCCTGCATCGACAGAACGGCATTCGGGCGATAGCGGCGGGCAATGGCACTGTCCAAACCCAGCCCGCCCGGTTCTGCCAATATCACCGGATGGCCAGCCCTCAATGCGCCGAGATATGCAGCAATGATCGGCGAACGAGCTTCGATTTCGATGCCAAGCAGCAGCCTTACGCCGTCAAACGCATGACTTTTTGCAAGTTCAGCAAATCTGACCGACCATTCTGCGGCCTCATGCTCCAGCCGGTCATAGCTGATGTCGCCCAACTGCGGATCATTCAGCGCGACACAGTCCGCGTGACGGTACAAAGAATGCCAGAACTGCAAAGGGCCTATCCCAAACTCAATATCAGTACGGCCCCCGCGCATCTTTTGGCAGACCCGAGGAACACCGTCAAACAACGGCATGGCTACGCCGGTGTATCTGGCCTCAATGGAAACAATCGCACTCGAAGCGACAGACTGTCCTTTGGCTGAAGTGTGCCAAATCGGACTACGGTGTGGGTCATTCTGGCATCTGGCCAGCCACGCTTGCGCTCGCTATGAGGAGGGCATGACCAATACATTGCCACCGTGCCCCGAATGCTCGTCCACCTACACCTATGAGGTGGACGCCCTGTTGACCTGCCCGGAATGCGGGCACGAATGGCAGCCCGGCTCGGTTGACGAAGGCGCATCCGAAGTCCGCGACAGCGTCGGCAACGTCTTGCACGACGGCGATACTGTCACCGTGATCAAGGACCTCAAGGTCAAAGGCTCTTCCATCGTCGTCAAGGTGGGCACCAAGGTGCGTGGCATCAGACTGGTAGACGGCGACCACGACATCGACTGCAAGATACCGGGGATCGGCCAAATGGGGCTGAAATCGCAATTCGTCAAAAAGGTCGCCGAGTAGCACCGGAACGCCGAGACGCTGACCGGGCAGATTGCACCACCAAACCTCGAACGAGGCCTGGCAAAAGAATCACTCAACCTACCGATTCTGTTCTGACGTGGCGTCTTTTCACTATTGGTCTTTTCCGGCAAACAGTCCCGCCTATCCGTTATCACTGGCCATTGAATCGCAACATTAGCTCTGCCCAAGTTTTGCCACGTTCCGACCTACCCATATCGGCCCCAAACGGCCATCGTTTCCACTGGTTCAACGGGTTACTAACGAAAAGACAGGTTTTGGTCAGGTGGATTTTCCTGACAGGAGCGATGCAAACCACTAAATCACATGAATTCAGTGTCTTGCGAAATGGTTAACATTTTCCATACCGAAACCAATCGACCAGCGAAGACGGCCGTTTAAAACTTCACAGGGAACAGTCTGGCAGGGGTTTTGCCATTATTTCGCCACTTTTGGACAGACATATGAGCGTCATTAGGAATACCCGACGAACCTGCGAACAGTGATTTTAAGGCTGAGCGCAGCACGACAAACGAAGTGTAGTAGCTGCCGCCCGTGCGGTCCGATTTGAAGCCAGTAAATTAGGAATTTTTCCCGTGACCTGTTTAACCACCGGAACTTTTGTAACCACGCTTAAAGGTGAAATCGCGATCGAAGATCTGGAGGTTGGCGACCGCGTCGTGACGCGCGACAACGGCCTTCAGACGGTGCGCCGCATCTCGCGTCGGACCTTCGACTTCGGTCAACTGTCCCAAGTCCCCCATCTGCATCCGATCCTCGTTTCGACCGGATCGCTCGGCAAGGGCCTGCCAGAGAATGACATGCTCGTCAGTCCGAACCTGCGGATACTCGAAACCGGCGCCGCCGCGTCGGCTTTGGGTGCAGGCAAGGATAGCCTCAAGG
>JBATMT010000146.1:0-3273 GCA_049289975.1 Paracoccaceae bacterium
CTATATATTTGCTGGCACGCTTGCCACGCGATTCCCGGCAACTGCACCCGCGCTGGGCCACTATTCTGCGGGAATTGATTCTGTGCGCATCTGGCTGGATTCGCAGATGAAATCGACTACCGCATCCATGCAGAAATCCGGCGCGTCAACCAACTGACCGCACAGATCAGTATTGCCCAAGCAGGCGGCGCAGGTAGTCCAACTCTTGCGCCGGGCGAGTTTGATCTGACGATCTGCGCCGGATTTCATCCAGAAGATTGCGCGCACGGCCATATACATCTTTACCCGGCAGCATGCCTTTATCCGTTCCGGATTGGCCCGACATGCCTTCGGTTCGTCCTAGCGGATCGCGCGGCATTTCACTCGACGGGTCGCCCTCAGCTTGACCATCCGCGCCACTCAACCGATTTTCATCCTGAGAGAGAGCCTTGTTCAGGCTTCGCATTCCGTCGCGCAGTTTTTCAATCGCCGCGGCCTGCCTATCGATCGCGCCGGGAGTATCACCTTTGCGTAAGGCATCTTCGGCCTCTTCCATGGCCTTGCCCGCATCGTCAAGCGAACGCCGCGCAGCGTCCGCATCCTGCCCCTGAGCGTCAGGCAAAGTGCCTTGTTGACGGTTCAATTCATCGCGAAGCGACTTCTGGCGGTCAGCTAGGCCCATACCTGGTCTCGGAAACGCGCCGCTTCCTTCGCCATCGCCTTGTCGATCCTGGGGTTCACCTTGCCCCTGAGCCGAACGGTCTTGTCCAGGACGGTGGTCGCGCGGGCTGGAGGATTGCCCTCGGCCGTCTTGTTGCCCCTGGCGGAAAGCGTCGTCCGACAGATCTTGCTGATCACGCAACGTCTGGCGCAGATTCTTCATTGACTGGCCACCCTTGCCCTGCTGGCTTGGGTCGCCGCGCTGGCCCTCGGTGACCTTCAGGTTTTCCATCAGTTGATTGAGTTGCTCTAGAAGAGCCTGGGCTTCCGCCATCTTGCCATCTTCCATCAGCTTCTGGATTTCATCCATCATCTGCTGGATCTGATCTTGTGTGATCGATTGCGAAGGCTGGTTCTTCGCGAACTTATCCGCAGGGTCCTCTTGCCCTTTTTCCGCGAGCATTTGTAGATAATCATCGGTCGCCCCACGCAGATCGTCCATCAGCTTCTTGATCTCGTCGTCACTTGCACCGTTCTTGATCGCCTCAGAGAGCTTTTCCTGAGCCTTTTTCATGCGCTCCAATGCATCGCCCAATCCACCTTTCTCAATCAACAGAGCAGTACTCCAAAGCACCTCGGCCGTTTCATCCCTTAGGCCCTGCGTCAGACCGTCGGATTGGACCGCCGCATCAAGACGCCGGAGCGCCACCCGAAGCATTAGATAGGCACGCTGGTTCTTGAAAAAACCTTCGGGCTTATAGGTGATTGCCTTAAGGATCTGCACCGCGCGCTTGCCGTTCTCCCTCGACGACCACAGCAGATCGCGGCGCATCTCCACGATTGCGGCAGCCAACGGATCAAAGAAGCGACGCCCCGGCAGTACAATACTGTGCGGCCCACTGACAGTGGTTTGCCCTGCTGCGTCTACGACCGTCAGCGTCATCTTGACGGGCAAGTTCGCCCAGGGATGTTTGGAGGCGTCTTCACCGAGTATCTCGGTAAAATCCTTGCGGCTTCCGCTCACTGGCATGGGCAGATTAAACACCAGAACGGGCAGATTTTCAGGCGTCGCGGAAAGCCCGTAGCGGCGATCAACTGAAGCAAGGTCCAATTCGAAACTCGCCTTGCCCCTGGCGATGGCAATGTCATCCTTTGCCCGGAAAGGCTGTGACATCGCGCCCGTTGCCATGCGCTTCATCGGGCCAGTCAGTTCCACTGTCGGAGGCGAGTCGCTTGTTGCGATGAGGTCCCACGAACGTCCGCCCTCTCCATCGATGGCCACGGTGCCCGACTTTGCAACGATGAAGTCATAGGTCCGCTGATCCGAGGGTGAAACCATCTGACCCTCTTGATTTTTGCCCTCTGCAGACTCAAATACTGACTGGGTTAAAGTAAGAACATTGGCGGAACCATAAAGACGCACCGTCACGCGACTTCCTTCCGGAATTTCCACCGAACCAGCCGCTATGCTGTTCAAGTAGAGCGTCGGACGACCAGTATAAGTCGGCGGCTCGATCCACCCTTCCCAACTTGCCGCAGCTGTTACCGCGGTACCTTGTGCCACACCAGGATGCGCAAGATCGGAGATCTTCCAGATGGATCCAAAAAGCAGGGCCATCGCAAATGCGGTCAGCGCCGCATAGCGCAGCGAAAACGGGTCGCGCCTGGTAAGGCGCAAATCAGGCGGCACGGCTTTTGCGCGCTTCGCCCGAGCAAACATTCGCATCAGATGGGCCTGCCAAACCGCGCTTGACCCTTCGTCCTGCCCGCCAACTGCCTGACTGTCACAAAGCGTCGCCAATGGACGACCAGGCAGGGTTCTATCCAGACGCTCGATGGCATCATCAACTGCCGGCCAGTGAAAAGTGCGAATGCCCTGTGCGATCGCCCAGATCAAGGCCGCCGGAACTGCAATTGAAGCGACCCAGAATAGTTCGAGTGGGGCCCAGTTCAGAAATCCGAACGCCAGCGAAGCGATAACCAAAAACAGCAACGTCCACAGAGGCCAGAAGGCAACGGTAATCTGCTCGGCCACCATACCCGCCTGTGTAAGGCGAAGCGGCCAACCAATGGACGTACGGATCTCATCCGGCAGGGGTTTCTGTTCGCTCATTCTCCGTTCCAGCGGAGTAACGCCCACCAGAGCGTCACAGCCATTCCGGAAGACTATCGCGATTCATCATTTCGTCATAGGTCGGCCGTCGCCGTATAACGGCGAATTGTTGCCCATGCACAAGCACCTCGGGGATCAACGGCCGGGCGTTGTATTCGGAGGCCATAGCAGCACCATAGGCGCCCGCAGAGCGGAAGGCGACCAGATCACCGTCAGCAAGCGGTGGCAGCGCACGCGACTTGGCAAATGTGTCGCCGGTTTCGCAGACCGGACCAACCACGTCGTAGGGTTTATACTCGGTGCCGGGGTCGGATTCGTTGACTGGAATGATGTCGTGGTGCGCCCCATACATCGAGGGCCGCACCAAGTCGTTCATAGCCGCATCCAGAATCAGGAAGTCGCGACCCTCTCCATGCTTCAGGTATATGACGGATGCCACCAGAACTCCTGCATTCCCTGAAATCAGCCTTCCCGGCTCGATCTCTATCTCGCACCCCAAATCGCCTACTGTGCGCTTGATC
>JBATMT010000147.1:0-3624 GCA_049289975.1 Paracoccaceae bacterium
GGCCCAGGCGGCGTGACCAACCTGCGCCCACAAATCGCGCGCCTTGATGGTCTTGGCTACCTTACCGTCGGTGCGGCGAATCAACTCCCAGTCGGCGTCGTCCTTGACTGCTTTCAAGAAAGCGTCGGTTACACGTACCGAGTTGTTGGAGTTCTGACCGGACACGGAGGCATAGGCTTCCGAATCCCAGTCAGTATCGTAGGTCGGGAATTCGATCGAAGCATAGCCCTGCTTTGCATAGTCCAGCACGCGCTTGACATAAGTTTCCGGGATTGCGTTCTTTTTTGCGCCCCTGATCGCTGCCTTCAGCGCCGAGTTCTTCACCGGATCGACGGCATCTTCACTCGACCCATCCCACTGGCGTATCGCACCAAAAATCTCGTTCAGGCGCGCTTCGTGCATCTTCGAACCAGCCACCAGCGAGGCAACTTTCTGCTCTTCGATGACCTTCCAGTTGATGAAGGCTTCGACGTCGGGGTGATCCATGTCGCAGATCACCATTTTCGCTGCGCGGCGCGTTGTACCGCCCGACTTGATCGCGCCCGCCGCACGGTCGCCGATCTTCAGGAAACCCATCAGGCCCGATGATTTGCCGCCGCCCGAAAGCTTTTCACCCTCACCGCGAAGTGATGAGAAGTTGGTTCCGGTGCCTGACCCATACTTGAACAGGCGCGCCTCGCGCACCCACAGATCCATGATCCCGCCTTCGTTCACCAAGTCGTCCGAGACGGACTGGATGAAGCAGGCGTGAGGCTGCGGATGCTCATAGGCCGAGTTGGACTTAGTCAGTTCGCCAGTCTTGTAGTCCACATAGAAGTGCCCCTGCGAGGGGCCATCAATCCCATAGGCCCAGTGCAGCCCGGTGTTAAACCACTGTGGGCTGTTCGGTGCGGCCATCTGTTCGGCCAGCATGAAGCGCATCTCGTCGTAATAGGCCTGAGCATCGGCCTCGGTCGAGAAGTAGCCGCCCTTCCAGCCCCAATAGGCCCAGGCGCCCGCTAGACGATCAAAGACTTGTTTAGCCGAGCTTTCACCGACAATACGCTGTTCTTTCGGTAGTTTTTCCAAGGCAGCTTCATCGGGAACGGAGCGCCACAGAAACTCGGGCACGCCCTTTTCCTTAACCTTCTTCAGCCGCGCCGCAACGCCGGCCTTGCGGAAATACTTCTGCGCCAGAACGTCTGACGCAACCTGACTCCAACCGACCGGAACTTCAACAGCCTCGTTGCGGAAGACAATCTTGCCATCCGGGTTCCGAATCTCGGATGTTGTCGTTGCAAAGCTCAGGCCCGCATAGGCATTACTTCCGGCCTTCGTGAATTTTCGTTCTATTTTCATCTCTGCCCCGTCCTTTTTTTGTCGTTGGCCAGCTCCTCTCAGGAAGCTTTCCGCCGTCATCTCTGCCTGACGAACCTCCCTGTGGGGCCCTAGGCTCCGCCCACAGAAACACACTACATGTAGTAGGAAATCTTGGTACGCCACACAAATTGACGTATGCGCCCCCCAAGGGTCAACTGGAATATTTTGGAACGGCCATCAATTAGACATTGACGATTTGTCATGCACTTCGGCGTGTTCACCGCCCCGTGATTCATGCACAGACTGTCCGCCCGTTGCGCGCAGCAATTTCTTCAAGAAACCAGCAGATTTGCCCACGGTACCTGATGCAATACTTCAAACTATCCACAGGCAGATTCAAGACTCGGCCAGTCTCAGCTTACCCACAACCTATTGCAAAAAGATGACACTCAGGACGGTACCTCCACCACATGTGGACATGGTTAACCGAATCTTAGCTTCGCGGTCGCGCAAACATGCAGCAGATCCGCCTGAGCATTTCCAAAAATGAGTCTTTGTGAAAAGTGGTCGGGGCGAGAGGATTTGAACCCCCGGCCTACGGTACCCAAAACCGTCGCGCTACCAGACTGCGCTACGCCCCGACGCCCCGTCTCTAGCCGCAGTGGAGGTCAAAGAAAAGGGACAAGTGCACTGGCGTTCTCTCGAATTTGATACTCGCGAGATCAGTCTTGCGCGCACGACCATCTGGCGGTTTCCTGAGCCAGAGCCGGATGGCGCATCTCTGCGCCAGCTTCAAGACCCATGCGTTTGGCCAGTCCGCCCGCAATCTCCAGCACGTACTGAATATCGCTGCCACCCGGAATCGGCGTTTCGTCGCCGGGCACGGCCATGTCATGCACGCTGCGCACGACGCCGTCAGCGCCAATGAACAGCATGTCGAGGGGAATCAGCGTGTTCTTCATCCAGAAGGCCACCTGCTGCGGCTTGTCATAGATAAACAGCATGCCAGCGCTGGCCGACATCTTCTCACGGAACATCAGTCCCTTCGCACGCTCGGCAGCATCGTCGGCAATCTCGACCGAAAGGTGCGCCTGACCACCCTCCCAGCGCAGATCAAGCTGATCAGGTGCGCAAACCGCAGCCATAGCCGGTCCCGGCAGAACAAACGCCAAAGTCGCGATTGCGCGCATCATTTGCGGTCTTTGAGGGCCGTTTCCCACGAAGTCACCTGCGCCGCCATACGGCCACGCTTGCCCTCAATCACGCGCAGGCCAATAGCCTCGCCCGGGCCCAGATCAGCAAACCCCGACCGGCGCAGAACCTCGATGTGAATGAATACGTCTTCAGGTCGCCCGAACACGTTGGCAAAACCAAAGCCCTTGACCTTGTCGAACCACTTCACCCTTGCGGCTTCCAGCGGCAAGGCAGCGATGGCGGCCATGTCGCTTTCGCCAAGGTCCTCGATCGGTGCCCGTTCATCATCTTCGGGCGGCGCAATCTCGATAACTTCAGTGGCTTGCGACCCGCGTGCCGTTTTCTGGACGCGCACGATGATGCGGGCATTGTCCGCAACCGAGCCCTGCCCGAAGTTCCGCAATACGTTGGCATGAAGCAGAATGTCGCCATCCGCTTCTTCACCGACAATGAACCCAAATCCTTTGGAGGCGTCGAACCACTTTACGCGGCCATTGACCACGCGTAGCGCCCCTTCTTCTTCTGTCATAGTCCGTAGCTTTCCATCAGCCTATTTTTCTTTCACGCTCCGCCGTAACGCTTGCCACACACACACAGATCGCAGTCAAGCCTGTCCAATTACTCCAGATTAGCGTCCGAGGAAAAGACCCCAAAAGTAAACCTTTGTCATGGGTTCAAACGCTGAACAGACCAACTCCCTGCCAGCTCCTTTCGTCGCCAGCAAAACCGATCGTGAAGCCTAAACGCACCATCCGCCCAGAACTCGATCTCGAGCGGAGTGACTCTTATACCGCCCCAAAAAGGCGGGCGCGGCGGGTTGGACCCATATGCCGCAGTTACCCGCGCCACTTCTGCCATTAACGACAGGCGAGATGCAAGCGGTTCAGATTGCTTTGACGCCCAGGCGCCCAAACGGCTCTTCAAAGAGCGCGAGGCATAGTATTCATCAGCGTCCGGGCCTTCTTCGCGACTAACAAGCCCACGGACGCGCACCTGACGCCGTAAACTCTTCCAGTGCATGACGAACGCTGCTTTTCCGGACGTTTCCATTTCGCGCGCTTTTGCAGACCCATAATTAGTATAGAACACAAAATCCGCATCGGTAATATCTTTCAGAAGCACCATGCGGAC
>JBATMT010000148.1:0-3253 GCA_049289975.1 Paracoccaceae bacterium
GATCATCAGTTCGGCCAGCGCCTCCTCGTTCAGGCGGGTGCGGTCGCGGATGAGGGCGGTGGGGTCGATCTCGGCGATGGGCAGAGAGAGGACTTGGGCGGGGTCTGCGGTCATGGGCGGCTCCTCGGGTGTGGGGCGCAGGGTAGCGCAGGGGCCGGGGGTGTTGCGGAACCGGCAGGAGCGGCGCGCGGTAGGGCGAGGGTTGCGTAACGGTGCCGGTGGGCGGGCGGCAATAACCCGGTGTGCTGGCGTGCAGTCGAAGGGCGAGCGGAGCAGGTTGCGGTCCGGTTCAAGTTGACTTCGCGCGGCAATGACCCAATCTGCTTTCAAGTCGTCTGGTATTGGTGCCTGGGCAAAGCAATAGGTCCCGCTGAAGCGGGCAAAGGGAAAAGGGAACGGTCTGATGGATATCAATGAATTCGTGGGCGGCAACGCGGTATTCCTCGCGATTGCGGCGTTCATCATCCTGTGTATCTGGCTTGGCGTGCGGATCGTGCCGCAGAGCGAGAAGCATGTGGTCGAGCGGTTCGGCCGGCTTCGGGCGGTGCTGGGGCCGGGCATCAACTTCATCGTGCCGTTCCTTGACCGGGTGGCGCACAAGATCTCGGTGCTGGAGCGGCAACTGCCGACGCACAAGCAAGATGCGATCACGGCCGACAACGTGCTGGTGACGGTGGACACGAGCGTGTTCTACCGGATCACCGAGCCGGAAAAGACCGTGTACCGGATCCGCGATGTGGATGCGGCGATTGCGACGACGGTGGCGGGGATCGTGCGGGCGGAAATCGGGACGATGGATCTGGACCATGTGCAGTCCAACCGCTCGGTGCTGATCGGCAAGATCCGCGATGCGCTGATTCAGGTCGTCGATGACTGGGGGATCGAGGTGACGCGGGTCGAACTGCTGGACGTGAACCTCGACGAGGCGACACGGTCGGCGATGCTTCAGCAGTTGAACGCCGAGCGGGCGCGCCGGGCGCAGGTGACGGAGGCTGAGGGCAAGAAGCGTGCGGTCGAGCTGAACGCCGATGCCGAGCTGTATGCGGCCGAGCAGGCGGCGAAGGCGCGGCGGATCACGGCGGACGCCGAAGCCTATGCGACAAGCGCGATTGCGGCGGCGATCAAGGAGAACGGGCTAGAGGCGGCGCAGTTTCAGGTGGCGCTGAAGCAGGTCGAGGCGTTGACGGCGGTTGGCAATGGGCCGGGCAAGCAGACGGTGATCGTCCCGGCATCGGCGCTGGAGGCGTTTGGCGATGCGTTCAAGATGCTGAAGGGGCGCGGATGATGTGGCACGAATGGTGGGTCTGGATCGCGGCCGGCGTTGTGCTGGCGATCCTCGAGGTGGTGGTGTCGGGCTATGTGCTGCTGGGCTTTGCCGCCGGGGCGGTGCTGGCCGGGGTGCTGCTGGCGCTGGGCGTGCTGGGCGGGTCGCTGCCGGTGATGCTGTTCGTCTTCGCGGTGGCGTCGCTGGTGGCGTGGTTCGTGTTCACCAAGGCGTTCGGGCTGCCGAATGACAACGTCAAGGTCATCCGCCACGACATCAACGAGAACTGACGGAGTGGCCTGCGGGGAGGTGTGACTGATCCGCAGGGTGGTGGCTGGTGGGGTGCTTGCGGTGGCGGGGGGCGGTGAGCGGGCCATCAGTCACCGATGTGGTGGCAAAAGGCCTGCCGCAAACGTCGCCCTCGCCGCAGCCATCTTGTTCTGGCTTTGAAACTCAATGAGTCAGGAGCCCAAGTCTCACCCGCCCCTGACACTGCGGACCGCCTTGCCGATCGTCGTAAGTGCCCTGCCCTTGGCGAGCCAGGCGGTGGCGAAGGCGAGGATGCAGAGGGTTTCGAGCCAGAAGATATAGTGGAAGCGGCTGAGGCTTGTGTGCAGGGCGGCGCCGCCGATCAGGCGGGGGACCGCCTGGCCGATGAGGCCAAGAATGATCAGCCAGCCGCAGGTCAGGTAGGTGTAGTAGCGGGTCAGCGGCTCGTTCCCGGCGCGCTCGGACGTTTCGCCCTTGGGGAACTGCACGAGGCAGAAGATCGCCATGCAGACGAAGAACAGGGTGGCGCTGCCGAAATGGAGGTAGTTGCGGTGCCATGTCATGCCGAAGATCAGGCAGGACGGGCCGGGGGCGTCGAACCCGCAATAACCGGCGCGGTGGATGGGAAACAGGGCGACGCCGATGGCTCCGGCCCCCGCGATGCGGGCGAGCCAGCGGTCAGAGAGAAACTCGCCGGGTTTGCGCTCGAACCCCGTGTAGGTGGCGAGAAAGATGCCGATGGCGACAAGGATGCCGACGAGTATGTCACCCATCGGTGTATAGTAGAAATCGCTGATCGAGGGCTCGAGGCGGCCGGGCGCGGTGACGGCATAGGCCAGAAGGCTGAGTGGCAACAGGTAGCCGAGGTAGCCAAGCGCCTGACGGACGGCGAGAAACGAGATGACGAGGGCGTTCTCGTCCTCTTGCCGGGCGGGCGGGGTGAGCGGTTCGGGCGCGGAGTTCATCGGGAACCTCTGCTGCGGGATTTCAGTTGTCCTTGCGTTATCTTAGCGCGAAAGTCGGTGTGCGTCTTCAGGGCGCAACCGGTGGTGGGATTGGTTGGAGCGGGGCTGTGATGGGTACGGGCGGCGCGAAGGCGGGGCAAGGGCGGTACAGGTTGTGGCACAATCCCGGCTGGGGGTCGGCCTTGGTCGAGATGCAGCTTGTGTGGTACGGGCTGCCCTATGACCTGATCGAGGCGGGCGATATCTATGAGGATGTCGAGGCGCGGCAACGGCTGGCCGGGGTGAATGCGCGGGTTCAGGTGCCGACGCTGGTGCTGCCGGACGGGCAGGTAATGACGGAAAGCGCGGCGATCACGCTGTATCTGGCGGACCTGACCGGGCGCGATGATCTGGTGCCGGGGCCGGGCGCGGCAGAGCGGGCGGCGTTCCTGCGCTGGCTGGTGTTCATCGTGGCCAATATCTATCCGACATTTACCTTTGCCGACGTGCCGACGCGGTTCGTGCGCGATGAGGCGGCGGCGAAAGGGTTCCGGTCGGCAGTTGAGACTTATGCGCAGACCCTGTGGCGCGAGGTCGCCGGACATGCGGGCGCGCCGTGGTATCTGGGCGAGCGGTTCAGCGCGCTGGATATCTACGTTGCGGTGATGAACCACTGGCGGCCGCGCGGCGCGTGGTTTGCGGCGGAAACGCCGGGACTGGCCAGCATCGCGCAGCGGGTCGAGGCGATGCCGGAGCTGGCCGAGGCGTTCAAGCG
>JBATMT010000149.1:0-6359 GCA_049289975.1 Paracoccaceae bacterium
GTTTGTAGACCGGTGAAAGCTCGAACCCGGTCAACCCCAACAGGGCAATGAACTCGGCAGCCACAGCATTGCGCTTCTCCTTCGATACGCCCTGCATCTTCAGCCCGAACGCCACGTTCTCGATCACGTTCAGCCAAGGCAGCAGCGCATGCTTCTGGAAGACCACCGACCTGTCGGCACCGGGTCCATTGACCCGCTTTCCATCCAGAAGGATTTCGCCGCTACTGGGCGAAAGAAACCCGGCGATCAGATTCAGAAGGGTAGACTTCCCGCACCCCGAAGCGCCAAGCGCCACGACGAATTCATTGTTATCCAACGTCAGATCAATGGATTGCAACGCCGCTACGGGCGCGCGCCCGTCCGATGCGGGGTAAACTACCGAGGCGTTCTTGATGGATAGGACCATGTCTCGCTTCCGTTCCTGTGGCTAAACAGGCCCGCCACAATCAGCGGGCCTGCAGGTCACTCACTTGGTCGCTTCGGTCGCAATGTCAGTATTCACGAAGCCCGTGTAATCATCGGCGGCAGCATCAATACGACCGGCCTTGACCAGAAAATCCGACGTGGCCTTCATCTTTTCGGCAACCCCGCCAAGCCACGTCGGGCTCAGTTGGTCTTTGAGCGGTATGAAGGCGAAACCTTTCAGGATGTCCGGCACTTGCGTTACATCGGCTCCGGTCGCTGCGGCGATGGTCTTGACCGGTTCACTGTCTGCCGTCCACGCTGCCGGATCGGCAAGATAAACAGCGTTTGCTTCGTCCATCGTCTTGGCAAAAGCAGCAACCGCGCCGGCATTTTCTGCGGCAAACTCCTTGTTAACCACCCAACCGTCAAACGTCGGATAGCCCCATTCTGCCGTCTGGTTCGCGCCTACCAGTAACGTGCCGTCCTTCAGGATCTGGCTCTGCACCGGTTGCCATATGAAGGCAGCATCGATGGATTTCTGCTCCCATGCTGCGGCGATCTGGTCCGGCGGCATACCCACGATTGTGACATCGCTTTCAGCGATACCGGCATGTGTTAGCGCGCCCATCAGCGAGAAATGCGCAGTAGAGCCAAGTGGAACGGCAATCTTCTTGCCTTTCAGATCCTCCAGTTTGGCAATCCCCGCATCGTTGCGCACGATCAGGCTTTCCGCGGTGCCGATCACCTGCGCAAGCATGAACAGTTGCAAATCAACGCCTTGGCTTGCCGCAATCGACAGCGGTGAAGACCCCAGTTCGGCAATCTTCACATCACCTGACGCCATTGCAGCGATCACATCGGCACCCGATGCAAACGTGCGCCATTCGATCTCCCATCCGGTAGCCTTTTCGAACTTACCCTCCGACTTCGCCACCTGCATCGGCGTCGGATTCCCGAACTGTCCGATCACGATCTTCTCTGCCAGGGCTGACCCGGCAGACAAAGCAAGTACTGCAGCGCCAAGCAGCGCTTTCATTAGTGTCTTCTTCATTTTCAACTCCCGTTGTGCCGGGGCCCTTATTGTCCGGCCCCTTGGATCTACGCGCCTTGCGCGAATGCGGTAATCAGCCCGACGAGAGTGTCGAGCGTGTCGAAAGCCTTGACGCCGGGTGCAGTCGCCTCGGCGATCAACGAAAACTCGGTGCAGGCAATCATCTGGACCACGGCCCCCCGGTCATGAAGCTCTTGTGACGTCGCTCTCAGCACAGCGCGCGCCTGATCCAGATCACCAACAGACTTGATCTGTCGGATGGCTGCCAGCGTCGCATCCTCATTCGCCGCATAGAGCGGCGTCACATTGCGACCCGCAAAGGCTCGGTCAAAAAGCCCGATCTTGCGCACAGCAGGCGAGGCCAGTATGCCGACGCAGCGCGCATTACCAACCATCAAGGCGGCTTGGTCCGTCGCAGCTTCAACCATGTCGAGGAACGGCACCGTCGTCACATCGCGGATGCTGGGCGCGAAATGATGAGCCGTGTTGCATGGCATGGCCAGCGCTTCTGCCCCGGCCTCCTGCAAACGCCTCGCCATACCGGCCAGTATCGGTCCGGGGTCCTCGCCACGTCCTTCGATCAGGAAAGCGATGCGGGAGGGCACTTGCGGATTCTGATCGACGACCAGCGGGATATGATCTGCATCGTCTTGTGCCCTCACGGCCTCAAGCACCTTGCGCATCAAAAGCACTGTCGCTTCCGGACCCATCCCCCCAAGAATTCCGACGCGCCGCAGGGTCATGCCGCCACCTCGCCAGACATCTCGGTCAACACTTCAAGGATATGGCGAATGATAAGGTCGCAGTCCCCAAGGCTGAAAGTCAGCGGTAAACGCATGTCAAACAAGGTGGCCAGAACGCGATCCGTCTGGGGCAGGTCCTGCCGGGCGACATAGCGCCACGAATGGTGGGTCGATGTAAATGCGACCGGGTCCGCCGCACCGAACCATTTCACCTCGACGCCACGCTCCCCAAGCGCCGCTACGAAAGCGCGCGCCTGTGCGGGTCTGAAGGCAGGTACCCGGAACTGGATCGACGAACCGACATAGCTTTCCGCATCAGACCGCTTTGGCAGACGAACGCGCGGATGCCCCCCCAGAGCCGCTGCCATTCGGTCGTGGCGTTCATTCCAAAGCGCATTGACCTGATCAAGTGCCGCCAACTGCGGCCGCAAGATTGCCGCGCGCAAATTATCCATCCGCGCCGACATGTTGGGCGTGTCGAGCCTGATATCGGCAAACACCTCTGGCCCCGGAGCAGCGCCGTGTCGTGCATAAAGCATGTACGAACCCGACAGCATGATCGCCCGTGCCATGAACGCGGCATCATCCGACGTCAGCAACCCGCCTTCGCCAGAATTCATATGCTTGTAGGTCTGTGTGCTGAAGCAACCCGCCAGACCAAAGCTTCCCGACCTTCGACCCTCCCACCGCGCACCCATCGTATGGGCGCAATCCTCGATGACGGTCAGTCCTGCCTCAGACGCAACCTCCATCAGGCGGTCCATGTCACACAGATGCCCGCGCATGTTCGACAAAAGCAGGAAACGCGCACCACTAGCCTCGGCCCGACAGCGCAGATCGCCAAGATCGATCACAAGTTCCTCGGTGATCTCTACAAGCACCACCTCGCCACCAACGGCCGCAATCGCGCCAGGCACCGGAGCCAGCGTGAAGGCGTTGGTCAGTACCTTGTCGCCCGGCCTGACTCCCGCAGCACGCAACGCGATCTGCATAGCCTGCCCGCCAGAGGTCACGGCCAGACAATACCGGTTCCCTTGCCAGTCGGCAAACTCGCGCTCCAGCGCTGAAGCCTCGGAGACCTCGCCATCGACGGCATTATACCGATGCAACCGCCCCGATTGCAGCACGGCAACGGCAGCGGCGATACCAGCGGACGGTATCGGCAACTGTTGGGTGAAACTGCGGGTGAAGGGGGCTGCTGTCATTGTCAGTGTGCCGTGCTCGAAAAGACCTGATCGTAGCCAAACAGTGCCGCCGATCCGCCAGTGTGCAGGAAGACGACGCGCTCGCCTTTCTTGAACTTGCCTTTCCGGCAATAGTCGATCAGCCCTGCTGCGCCTTTTCCGGAATAGACCGGGTCGAGCAAGATGCCCTCAAGCTCGGCGAACATCCGCACCGCTTCGATCGTGTCATCGCGCGGAATGCCATAGCCAGCTCCGACATAGTTGCAGTCTGCACGCACATCCTCCCGCTTCACCACATCTGGGCAACCGAGCTTAGCGGCGGTCTTTTGCGCAAGCGCAAAGACGTTTTCTTCCTGCTTGGTCTGCGGCGCCCTGACGCCAAACCCAAGCAACGGGATTTGCGCATTGATCGCCTGCAACCCGACGACAAGCCCTGCCTGCGTACCGGCGCTGCCTGTGGCCGTAATGATGTGATCCAGAGCCAATCCACGATCATTGGCCTGTCCGACCAGTTCGAATGCACAATTCACATAGCCAAGCGCCCCCGTCGGGTTCGACCCGCCGCCGGGGATGATGTAAACTTTGCGTCCGGCCTGCCGAAGCTTCGCGGCCTCCTCCTCCATCGCCGTCTGCATGTCGACGCCGCCCGCATATTTCGCGGTCGTGGCGCCATGCAAGTGATCCAGAAGCACGTTGCCGTTGCCATTGTAGTTTGCATTGTTGGATCCGGTCCGATCCTCCAGCAGGATGTGGCACCCCAGCCCCAGTTTCGCGGCAAAGGCGGCCGTCTGACGCGCGTGGTTCGACTGGGTCGCCCCTTGGGTCATCACCATATCCGCGCCTTCGGTCTGTGCTTCGGCCATCAGAAACTCAAGCTTCCGCGTCTTGTTGCCGCCCGTTGACAGTCCCGTGCAATCGTCCCGCTTGATCCAGATTTCCGGCCCACCCAATTCGGCGGTCAAGCGATCCAGTCGTTCGAGAGGTGTCGGCAGGTGTGCAAGAAAAACGCGGGGAAATCGTGCCAGATGCATCATTCGTTCCTTGATCTGATTGGTCACTAGGCTGCATCGAAACGCGCGAGTTGGCAAATTCGAAATTCTGGGGTTATCATGCGTGTATTGCATGTTAAGGAGGATACATGCGGCTAGAATGGCTCAAAGACGTCCTTACAGTTGCAGAAACCGGGTCATTTACCGAAGCCGCCCAACGGCGGAACCTGACTCAGTCTGCTTTTTCCCGACGCATCCAACTGATCGAGGACTATGTGGGCGTAGAACTTTTTGATCGCACCAAGAAGCCCATACAACTTCGCCCAACCACGGCGGACCAACGCAATCAGGTCGCCCACATTGCCGGGATGCTCGAACAATTGGTCGATGACCTGCGCCGGGGGGACCGGATGTCCGGCAACCGCGCAGTTGTCGCCAGTCAGCATTCTCTGACCACGTCGCTGATGCCAACCCTGTTGAAAGCCCTGCATCAGGATCAGCCCAACCTTCACGTCCGCCTGCGTTCGGCAAATCTGGATGAATGCATGGCTCTGCTTTTGTCCCGGCAGGCAGATCTGTCGATCACCTACCGCACGTTTGGCGACATGGCAGATGTCGACGAGACATATCTTGAGGTGGTCAATCTTGGCGTCGAAAAGCTTGTACCGGTATTCGCAGCGTCAGATCTGCCCGATCTGCATGCCGAGATCGCCAATGGACGCTTGCCGACCATCACCTACCCCGGCGATGTGTTCTTTGGTCAGATGTTCAACAGACTGGTCCTGCCGTCGCTTGACGAGCGCCTGCAGATTGTAAGCAAGGCAGAAACTGCCCTTACGCTTGCGGCGTTGGAACTGGCAAAAGTCGGCCTTGGCGTGGCTTGGCTGCCGATTGCTCTGGTTGCAGAGCCTCTGAACGACAAAAAGCTGGCTGATCTGTCCGACATACTGGGGACTGCGGAAATCGAGATCGTGGCCTCTCGGTTGAAGGGAGCCAAGAGTCAGTCGGAAACCATGGTGTGGGATCGACTCAGAGCTATGGTGCGTCACACAGGACGCTGATCGTAAAGCGGAGACGACCCTAGTGGCATTAGTAAAGACGAAACTCGCGCAGCAGTAGGTCTAGCTGACTTCTTCCTTGGGCGCAGGCGGGACCGGACGGTACATCGCGCCTTTCAGCTTCAGCTTCAGCGCCTGCCAGTAGATCAGCGCGACAATCCGAATAGCGCCACCCGGCCTGCGCAGCGCCGCAGCGATCAGCCTGCGGTTCGTGACTGGTCGTAAGGCGCCATTCATCGTGGCCATCAGTCCTTCCTTGCCATCCTTGTGTTGGATGAAAATGGCTGCACCCCGTTCGCTGAAGTCGAACTTGAAGGAATACTGACCGGAAACATCCTGAAACGGCGAAACATGGAACACCTTTTCAGCACGTATGACGTCGGAAGGGACGATCGGCCCAAAGTCCGGTTTAGCACAGATATAGCTGTGTCGCTGACCGAAAGTGTTACTGACTTCGGCGATCACCGCACAGAGCGCGCCTGCCTTCCAGATCAGCCAGAAACTGACCGGATTGAACCAATACCCAAGGAACCTCGGTTGCGTCATCAGGCCCAGCACCATGTCGGGTGTCCGTTGCAATCCGGAGTGTGCCAGTTGTTCCCAAACCCATGTCGTGCCATTGCCTTTGCCGCGCAAGCCGCCGTTGTCACGGTCGTGAATCGCAAAAAGATTGAACCGGTTGCGCGACAGCAGGGCCTTGGGACGCGCGGCCTCGGGCACCATCAAGACGAAATCAGCGCCATAACGAAATGCGTTCTTCAACGACCCGCGCCGCGCGTGCGTAACCGCGGCAGGCAGGTGCAGGATCGTTCCGTCCGCAATGACGCTGGCCAGGTCACGCATCGCGTGGCTGCTCCATCGGCAACAGCTGTTGCGCGACCCGGTAAGCCGAAGCAAAGCCATCCTCATGGAAGCCGTTTTTCAACCAC
>JBATMT010000150.1:0-1657 GCA_049289975.1 Paracoccaceae bacterium
CTTCCAGAGGTCCTCGGCCACCGCCTCTGGCGTGGCGACGAGGAAGAGGCCGGGCAGGCCCCATGTCATGGACGTATCGACAAAGCCCGGCTTGACCGTCACCACATGCCCGCCCGCGCGCGTCAGGCGGTTCCTGAGGCCGGAGAGATAGGTGGCAAAGCCGGCCTTGGCGGCACCATAGACATAGTTGCCGATGCGGCCACGGTCACCAGCAACGGAGCCGACACCCACCACGGTACCGCCGCCGCGCGCTTCCATCAGGGGGGCGAGCATTTGCAAGAAGCGGGCAGGGCCGGTGAAACTGTCGGTCACGGTGCCGTCGATCAGCGCAGGGTCAGCATCGATTTCGGCCTGCGCGGGCATCGAGCCTACGAAGACGGCTGCGTTCAACTCACCCTCTTCACGGGCAAGACGGTCGATCAGCGACTGGAAGCCTTCCGGCGCACGGGCGTCAAACGTCACCGCCTCGGCCATGCGGGCGCCGCGTACCTTTGCGTCGGCGGCTTGCACGGTCAGGTCATCCATGTCGCGGCCAGCCAGCAAGACGCCTGCGCCTTCGGCTGCGACTTTGCGCGCGAAGGCGCGCGCCATCGAGGACGTGGCCCCAAGAATGATCCAGGTCGTCATTGGGGGCTCCTCAGGTTCAGGCGGCGGACCATATCGGTCAGCAGATGGCGGCCCGGATCGGTGGTATCGACCACGCGGCGCCAGTCATCGAGTTCGGGGTACATGGCACGGACCTCGGCCCCACGCGCAAGGCTGTCCTTGGCGAAATAGAGCCTGCCACCAGCGGAAGCCGTCATGGCTTCAAGGCGGCGGATCAGGTCGCGCGCCTCGGGACGATTGGGGAAATCGACGGCGAGGGTGTAACCCTCCATCGGGAAGCTAAGATAGCCGGCGCGGCCCGGCCCCATGCGTTTGAGCACAGCAAGGGGCGAGGCCCAGCCGGAGGCGGCGATGGCTTCGAGCATCGAGCGCAGAGCCGGGGCTGAAGCAATCGGGACGACGCACTGAAACTGGTGGAAGCCACGCTTGCCGTAAAGGCGGTTCCAGTCGTGGATCTTGTCGAGGGGGAAGAAGAAATCCGAGATCGGCTTGACGACGGTGCGGCCCGCAGCGGGCACGCGGCGGAAGTAGGCGCCGTTGAAGGCCCGCACGATGGGGCCTGCAAGCGCGAAGTTCGGGGCGTCCATCGGCACTTTGCGGAATTTGACCCGCTTCGGCACTAGGCCGGAGCCGGTTTCTCCTTCCTCAAGGATGCCGCGCCCAAGCGCGGTGCCGGTTGCCGTAGCGTCGATCCAGCCGACGCTGTAGGTCGCGGTCGAGCCATCGAGCATGGTCAGAAATTCGTCCCAGCCGTCGACGCGCTGTTCGGTGACGATCATCACGTCGCCCTTGCAGGGGATCAACTGGAGTTTGGCTGAAAGGATCACACCGGTCTGGCCAAGGCCTCCAGCGGTGGCGCGGAAAAGATCTGTGTCGGGAAGAACCTCGATCTCGCCCGCGGCGTTGCACAGGCGGAGTGAGACGACATGCTGGCAGAAGGAGCCGACATGGTGGTGGTTCTTGCCATGGACGTCTTGCGCGATGCAGCCGCCGACAGTGGCAAAGCCGGTGCCGGGCATGACGGCGGGCAACCAGCCGCGCGGCGCGAACG
>JBATMT010000151.1:0-2255 GCA_049289975.1 Paracoccaceae bacterium
GGGTTGACCGACTGGATCTCGCCCTGCTTGCCCTTGTCCTTGCCGGCAAGGACGACGACCTTGTCGCCTTTACGGAGTTTCGCAGCCATTACAGCACCTCCGGCGCAAGCGAGATGATCTTCATGAAGTTCTTTGCGCGCAGCTCGCGAACGACCGGCCCGAAGATACGGGTACCGACCGGCTCACCCTGGTTGTTCAGGATGACAGCGGCGTTGCGGTCAAAACGGATGGAAGTCCCGTCTTCACGACGGACTTCCTTGGCGGTGCGAACAACGACTGCCTTACGGACGTCGCCTTTCTTCACACGGCCACGCGGAATGGCTTCCTTCACCGACACCACGATGATGTCGCCCACAGAGGCGTAACGGCGATGGGAACCACCCAGGACCTTGATGCACTGAACTCGGCGTGCGCCGGAGTTATCAGCAACATCCAGATTGGTCTGCATCTGGATCATTTGGTTTCTCCCGACCTTTGGGGACCTTGTTGCAGTTCAAGGCCCCAGGGTTTCGATTGACGAAAGACGGTTTGCTTGGCCTCAGGCCTCGACAACAACCGTCCAGCGCTTGGTCTTCGAGATCGGCGCGCACTCTTCAATGCGAACGGTGTCACCGACCTTGAATTTGTTGTCCGCATCGTGAGCCCGGTATTTCTTGGACTTACGAACGGTTTTTTGCAGCAGCGGGTGCTTGAAGCGGCGCTCGACCAGAACGGTGATCGTCTGTTCGTTCTTGTCGGAGGTCACGACGCCTTGCAGGATACGTTTGGGCATGGGTCTGTCCTCTTACTTCGCAGCTTCAACGGCTTTTTGGTTCAGAACCGTCTTGATGCGCGCCACGTCCTTACGGACGGCGTTCATGCGGGCGGTGTTCTCAAGCTGGCCAGTGGCCTGACGGAAGCGGAGGTTGAACGCTTCTTTCTTGAGCGCGAGCAGCTCGTCGCGGAGCTGGTCGGGGGTCTTAGCTTTAAGTTCCTGCGCTTTCATGCGCCTTTTCCTTTTCACAATCGCCAGACGGCCCCTTTGCAGGGTCACCGAAGACCTGACGGATCAATGACAAACCACCGAATCCGAGTCGCCCCGGAGCCGTGGATGGGTTCCTATAGGGGCGAAGGGCTGGCAGGGCAAGCGGGAAGTTGGCGCGTGCTGAATTGTCGAAAGCAACGTCAGACCGCGTTATGACACCAAAACCGCCCAAGAACATGACCAAAGGAGGCAGGATGCAAACGCTCACAGCTTCAGTTGATAAGAACGCAGACCTTAAAGCTTTGAAGAAGGTAGAAGTTTCCGGCTTGGTCGAATTATTCGCCGTCGCCATAGAGGGCTTTGAAGACACGGGAAAGCTCAGAAATAAAGAGCCGCCAGTCGCCGTTTGGGACTCCCCCCTTGCCGGATGGGACAACTCGGTTTGGGGAAGCGACGACTCGCGCTATGAAGAAATCGAGAAGATCGTCGGCCGACAGAACCATGGCGACTGCCTCCATCTAGAGAGGCACATCGAAATTGGGAGAGACGTGTTTGTGACCGACGACAACGACTTCTTGTCCTGTCGCGACCAATTGGCCGAAGCTTTCGGCGTTACTATTCTGACAGTAGTCGAGCTGGTGAAACGTGTCGGCGGTTCAGCATCCGGCGATGCCACTCGGTAGCAATTTTACCCCAACTAATCGGCAATCCACATCTTGATCAGTGACTGCCGCGTGTTGCCCTTGCGCCCGGGGTCCTAGTCCAGGTGGCGCACCAGTCAGGCCGGGAAGTCCACGTTCGCCCACCGTGCTTCCAGATTCGGGTGGCGAGCCTTGGGGAAGTCAAAGTGGGCGCTTCCATCTTCGCCGTTGTCGAACCTTTTCGTCCAGTTCATGTGCGTTAATAGTCACCAACCACCTATTGCCGCGCCCGCCGAACCGAGATGATCCGAACGGCTTCGGACCGAAGCCTTCAGATCGCTGTCGAGTGCCTTCCGTCGACGGACCGATGGAAAGAAAGCGTGCTCATCCAATACGTTGGCATTCGATATGGTCACGATTACTGGCAATCCAGCCACAAAGCCTGCGGCTAGACGAGGTCGATGCCATGTTCTGCCTTGCTGGTCGGGTGCTTCGCCCGGGTCAAACTCAAACAACAGGAAGCAAGATGGTATAGTAGCTATTCCTTCTTGGTATGGCGTCCCAAAACAAAAGCCCCTGCCGTGTCCGGCAGGGGCTTCGTTTTCTCACGGCGGGTGTTACCCCGACGATCTTACCAGTCTTCGCGAACC
>JBATMT010000152.1:0-6004 GCA_049289975.1 Paracoccaceae bacterium
CCCTTAAAAGCTACTGGCTTGCGCGCGCCTGTATCAGTGTGCCTTGCGCGGCTGGTCCTGTCTATCGATCAAACCGATGCGGAACGAACTTGCTTTTCGCACCTGCTAAACGCAAGAAACGCGCCGATGGCGCGCTTCATTTTGTTCGTTCCTGAATGCAATTCGCCCGTTTGTCGTATCAGCCAGCCTTCAGCAATTCTTCATCGCGTGCCTTGACCAGCCATTTTGCAGGTCGGTCGGCGCAGCGCGCCACCCAGTCGCGGATACATGGCACATCCGGCGTTGCATCGGGAAACCACACGAACGGCGAGTGCAAAAGCAGGTCCGCGCCCGAGAATCGGTCCCCCAGAACATAGGGGCGGTCTTTCAAGACCTCCTCCAGCCGGGCCACCATCGTGTCGTAGTCACGGAAGGTCTTGGTCAGCACCGGATGATCCAGCCCCGCAAAACGCAAGATCAGTACCGGCTCCATCACCCCCTGATACCAACTCAGCCACGACAGATATTCGCCACGCATCGGCTCGCCCGGCAACGGCCCCAGACCAGCCGCAGGGAACATGTCGGTCAGGTAAAGGATGATCGCGCCGCGCTCGCGGATCATGTGACCGTCGTGAACCAGAAGCGGCACCTTGCCTTCCGGGTGTGGGTTGGCTGGATCTGTCCCGCCAGTACCGTCCATCCGGGGGATGGACACGATTTTCACTGTCACATTGTCCTGAATTCCCAACTCGTCGACGAGTGTGGCGATGGCGGACGAGCGCGAAACTGGCGCGTGGTAAAGGGTCATCATGGCATGTCTCCTTGTCTGTGTTGATGGAACGACTATGCTCGACCCATCCTGTCAGAATGTGTCAGCATGCCATGGCCAAGTCAGACCGCCTTTTTCGCCTTCTCCATCTGCTGCGCACCCTGCCGCAGCCCGTCACGGCCGCCCGCCTTGCCGAGGAAGCACAGGTCAGCGAGCGCACGCTCTATCGCGACGTAGAGGCGCTGAGGGCGGGTGGTGCCCTCATCGACGGCGCCCCTGGCTATGGGTATACCCTGACCGAGGACCCGGCCCTGCCGCCACAGATGTTCTCACGGCTCGAGGTAGAGGCACTGGTGCTGGGTCTGGCCGAAGTTCGCCAGACCGCCGATCCTGCGCTTGCCCGCGCATCCGAGGCCGCACTTGCCAAGATCATCGCCACCCTGCCCGAACGCGTCCAGCGTCAGGCCGCGCACGCCGTGTTGCAGGTCTATCGCTTCAACCGGCCGCCCAAGGCTCCCGACGGGCTTGGTCTGATCCGTGAAGCCTGCTGGGAGGAACGCGCGCTCGACCTGACCTATCAGGATGCCGACGGTGCCATGACTGAACGGCGGGTCTTTCCGCTTTCTGTCGTATTTCTTGATCACGCGCAGATGCTGTTGGCCTGGTGCAACCTCAGGCAGGACTACCGCAAGTTCATGCTGCAACGCATCCGGGACGTGCGCCCGACAGGCGAAAGCTTCCGCCCTCGGCGTGTGCCAATGCTCCGAGAGGTTCTGGCACAAATGAGAAGCCGCGCGTAGGTCGGCGTTTGCACCGGTGATCCGGTCCGCCGCACCCGGTCCGGACACTCCCTAAAATGTGGTTAACAGAAATCGAATCCGCGTTGATTTCATTGGATTTTCTGAACGGTCCAGATCTGGACCTTTACCAGTCAGGCGCCGGAGCCAGCAATTCTTGCGCCAAATCGGCCAAAAACCGGCGCATCACCACGGTCCGCTCCGTCGCCAGCCGACGCCCCGTCGCGGTCAGCATGCCTTCGGGCAGCTTCAGAAGCTTCACCTTGAAATGATCCAGCGCATAGGTCTGATCATCGGCCGCCCTTTGCCGTGCGAACGGATCGCCCGCGTCAAACAGTTGGCGCTTCAGATCGCCCGCTACCGCAAAGCAGCGGGCAATCCCCACGGCGCCCACCGCCTCCAGCCGGTCAGCATCGCGCAGGATCTTCGCCTCGGCAAACATCGGCTCCACGCCCGCAGAAAAGCTGTGCGCCTCGATCGAGTGGCGCGCGATTGCGATGTCGCCCGTCGCAAAGCCCAGCGTGTCCATGATCGGCCCTGCAGCAGTCGCCGACATGGCCGAGGCGCGACTGCGGTCGGGGTGGTTCTTTGGCAGCGTCACCAGATCATGCAGGTATGCCGCAGCCATCAGCGTATGCGACGGGACCAGCCCTTCGCCCATCGCAATGGTCCGCGCGTTCACCCAGACACGGTCGGTGTGTGAAAGATCGTGCGCGGGATCAACTCCGCTTTCCGCCAGCACCTGTGACAGCGCCGAGCGCAGCGCGCTCCGCAGCGCCGACGGCGCCATCATGGCTGCGCACCAATCGCGCCACGCTGTCCGCCGGTCTGACCACGGTCCAGAAGGATGTGATCCAGAAGCACACAAGCCATCATTGCCTCGCCAACCGGTACGGCCCGGATGCCCACGCACGGATCATGGCGACCCTTGGTCATCACGTCAGCTTCGTTGCCACCGACAGTCACCGACCGCCGTGGCGTCAGGATCGACGAGGTCGGTTTGACAGCAAACCTCACGACAACATCCTGCCCGGTCGAGATGCCGCCAAGAATGCCGCCCGCATGGTTCGACAGATAGGCCGGCCCGTGATTGCCCATGCGGATCTCATCGGCGTTCTCGACACCCGTCAGTTCAGCAGCGCCCATCCCGGCGCCGATCTCGACACCCTTGACCGCGTTGATGGACATCATCGCCGACGCAAGATCACTGTCGAGCTTGCCGTAGATCGGCGCTCCCAGGCCCGCCGGAACACCCGAGGCCACAACCTCGATCACTGCGCCCACTGAATTGCCGTCCTTGCGCAGTTCGTCCAGATGTTCGGCCCAGATTGCCGCCATGGCCGCATCGGGGGTCCAGAACGGGTTGCGCTCGATCTCGTCCATCTCGAAGCGGTCACGGTCGGCCCTAAGCCTTCCCATCTGCACCATGTAGCCGGTGATCTTCACCTCAGGAGCCAAAAGCTTCAGCACCTCGCGCGCCACACCGCCCGCCGCCACCCGCGCCGCCGTTTCACGGGCCGAGGACCGCCCGCCGCCGCGCGGATCGCGGATGCCGTACTTCTGCCAATAGGTGATGTCGGCATGCCCCGGCCGAAAGCTCTGCGCGATGTCGCCGTAGTCCTTTGATCGCTGGTCAGTGTTCTCGATCATAAACTGGATCGGTGTGCCGGTCGTCCGCCCCTCGTACATGCCCGAGAGGATCTTCACCTCGTCAGGCTCGCGCCGCTGGGTCGTGTACTTGTTCTGCCCCGGCTTTCGTCGATCCAGCCAATGCTGGATCATGCCTTCGTCCAGCACCACTCCCGGCGGGCAGCCATCGACCGTTGCGCCAAGGGCTGGCCCGTGGCTTTCGCCCCATGTGGTGACGCGGAAGAGATGACCGAACGTATTGAGGCTCATGACCGGGCTCCTGTCTTCAAGCGGGCATAACGGCGGGCGGCGGGCGGCTCAAGACTTTTCGCCTTGCGCCGAGAGACCTTCACGCTATGGTGCGCCCTACCTCGGGGTGCCTGAACCATCAGGCTGAGATGCGCAAGCGGACCCGTTGAACCTGAACCGGTTAAGACCGGCGGAGGGAAGGTAGGTCGGCTGAAACGCCCGCCCCCATCTCCGCCCGCCTGACCATTGGAGGACGAGATGAATAGTATCAAGCTCTCGACCCTGATGCTCGCGGGTATCCTTTCTGCCACCGTCGCGGTGGCCGAGGATAAGCCCGTGCTCACGGTCTACACTTACGACGGCTTCAATGCCGAATGGGGCCCCGGCCCTGCCATCGAAAAGGCGTTCGAGGCGACCTGCGGCTGTGATCTGCAATGGGTCGCCGCCGGAGATGCCGCAGCACTCCTGTCGCGCGTCATGCTGGAAGGGCCGGACACCAGGGCGGACATAGTGCTCGGGGTTGACAACAATCTGATGGCAACCGCCGCCGACAGCGGAATCTTCGCCGACAACGCACTGGGCAACGTGAAATACGATCTGCCGATCGCGTGGGATGATCCGACCTTTGCGCCGTACGACTGGGGCTATTTCGCCTTTGTCTATGACAAGACCAAGGTGAAGAGCGTTCCGAAAAACTTCGAGGAACTGGCAAAGTCAAACCTCAAGGTCGTGATCGAAGACCCGCGTTCATCGTCTCCCGGTCTCGGCCTGCTGCTGTGGGTCAAGGCAGCCTATGGTGACCGCGCGGGCGATATCTGGAAGGAACTGGCCGACAATATCATCACGGTGACGCCGGGATGGACCGAAGCCTACGGCATGTTCACCAATGGCGAGGCCGACATGGTCCTTTCCTACACGACCTCGCCCGCCTACCATGTCGCCGCCGAGAAGGATGATACCAAGGCAGCCGCGCAGTTCGACGAAGGCCACTATCTCCAGGTAGAGGTCGCCGCCAAGGTCGCCTCGACCAAGGAGCCGGATCTGGTGGACCGCTTCCTGTCGTTCATGGTTTCGCCCGAGTTTCAGTCGGTGATTCCGGAAACCAACTGGATGTATCCAGCCGTCACACCTCCGGGCGGCCTGCCCGCATCGTTCAGCGGGCTCGTCGCGCCCGCCAAGGCACTGATGATGTCGGCTCACGATGCTGACGAAGTGCGGGAAACCGCAACGGAAGAATGGCGCGCCGCGCTCAGCCGCTAAGGTTGGGCATCTTGCCCGGTATCCTGGCGTTGGCCTTCGTGCTGGCGCTGGGGCTGGGCAGCTTTGCCGCCGTGGTCCTGCGGGCAGAAGGGCCGACCCGTTTTTCCGCCGCAGACTGGGCCGCGCTGAAGTTCACCCTGCTTCAGGCGTTCCTTTCTGCAACGCTTTGCATAGCCCTTGGCATCCCTATCGCACGCGCCCTGGCAAGGCGGCAATTTCTGGGTCGGCGCTTTCTGATCGTCGCACTTGGTGCGCCGTTCATTCTGCCGGTGATCGTCGCCGTAATGGGGTTGCTCGCCACCTTCGGGCGGTCCGGCGTCGTCAATCTGGCACTCGCCGCGTTCGGCTTGCCGCCGATGCAGATCTACGGGCTGCAAGGCGTACTCCTCGCCCATGTGTTTCTGAACCTGCCACTTGCAGTGCGCCTGATCCTGAACGGCTGGGCCGCCATTCCTGCCGAACGATTCCGCCTTGCGGCTTCGCTCGACTTCGCTCCGCGTGACATCTGGCGACTTGTCGAAAAGCCGATGCTACGCTCGGTCTTGCCCGGCGCGGCACTGGCGATATTCCTGATTTGTCTGACGAGCTTCACCGTCGCGCTGACCATGGGCGGCGGACCCAAGGCGACCACGTTGGAACTGGCGATCTACCAATCCTTCCGCATGGAGTTCGACCTTGCCCACGCAGCCACATTGGCAAGCGTGCAGATGGTGCTATCGCTTGTAGCCGCAGGCACCAGTCTTGCCGTAGTGACATCGGCTGGCTTCGGCACCGGCAGCGACCGTGCCGTCGAGCGTTGGGACGGCGCGCTGTGCGTCACCCGCCTGCTGGACAGCCTTTGGCTTGGCGTCATGTCCCTTTTTCTTGCCGTTCCCATCCTGCTGATCGTTCTGAACGGACTGCCGGGCTTGCTCGATCTTCCCGCATCCATCTGGCCCGCCGCCGCCCGTTCCGTCTCGGTTGCTCTTGGTTCAACTGTGCTGGCCATGAGCCTTTCGCTGGCGATAGGCATCTGGATCACCTCGATCAGGCGCCAATCCGGCCGCATCGTCGATGCATTGGCGATGTTGACGTTGACCGCATCGCCGCTGGTTCTTGGGACTGGACTGTTCCTGATCTTGCGCCCGACAATCGACCCCGTCCGCTGGGCGCTGCTTATCACCCTCGTGGTCAACGCCGCGATGGCACTGCCGTTCGCGCTCAGGGCGATCCTGCCGGGACTTCATGACATCAGGGAAAACTACGCGAGACTGGCAGAGAGTCTGGACCTGAGGGGTATCGCGTGGGTCCGCTATCTCATCCTTCCCCGCCTGTGCCGCCC